>CANSLW010000008.1 GCA_947647815.1 uncultured Dorea sp.
GAGTCCCTGACTGAAAAATGAACGAATTAATTGAATCATTTCAGGATAATAGTGTTTGTGGTAAGCTTTGTCTAAAGGAACATCATATTCATCAATCAAGACGATGACAGGAATATGATAATGTTTGTGGAGCAATCGGGTTAATAATCTAAGGCTGCTGTAGAGGAATGCACTATTTTCAAAATTCCCATCCATTAATTTCTGAAATTTATTCTTTTCTGATGAGGTCAGGTTTCCGCTCTCTGTCAGGAAACCATATCGTTCGGCTTCTTCGCTGATGAGGATGCCTAAACTATCATAAGCTGTCTTGTAATCTTCGCCGTCTACATCTTTCAGACTGATTGAGACGACCGGATATTTCCCCAGGTATTGTTCGCATAATGCCGGTTCATCAGCTATATGAAGTTCTTCGAACAAAGATGCATCAGCGCCGATTTCAAAGAAAGATTTCAGCATGTTCATATTTAGGCTTTTTCCAAAACGACGTGGCCGTGTGAAAAGGTTTACGCTGCCTCTTGTCCGAAGGAGTTCGCTGATAAACCTGGTTTTATCTACATAATAATAATGATCTGTTTTAAAGTCTTTAAAAAATTCGATTCCTATTGGGAGTTTTTTCTTTTCGTTCATGGCAGCTATACACCTCCTTAAGGTTCATTTTATTCATTATACAAGAAAATAGAAAACTCGGAAAGCCTTATTGTGATTTTTGCGAGACATCTTATCGATTTAAACCGGCAGCAGGATATCCGCCCCGAATCCGCCGTAGATGCTCGGATGCAGCGATATCCTTCCATCATGGGATGCCGCAATCTGTCTGACAAGCAGCAGTCCCAGGCCGTGGCGCTGTTCAAGCGTGCTGCTGTCGCACATCATATAATGAGGTGTGTTATTCAGTCTCTGAAGTTCTTCCTCTGATATGCCTGCTCCGTCGTCTTCCACCCGGATGATACAGCAGGGCGATGTGCCTGTACAGTCCGGGCGTTGTATAGTACAGGTGGTGACGCCTGGCTGTTCGGACTGCTGCTCCTTTGCTGCTGACTGGGAATTTTCAGGATTCTCCTGCACGGATATATAGATGGTACACCCGTCCGGATTGTGGTTGATGCAGTTCTGAATTAGGTTAGATACTGCACGTTTTAACAGGTCCTTATCCGCATTGACATAACAGGCGGTAAGCTGCGGCTTCGTCTTCCATTCAATGGGATATTTGCCATCGATATCCATATTCATGAAGTCTACGACAATCTGTCTTGCGATTGCAACTGCATTTTCCCGTGTGCGTCGGATGGGCTGCATGTCATATTCAAGTTTGGAAGCAAGGTTTAAGTCATTAATCAAGTTACGTATTCGTTCGCTCTGCCTTATGATGACTCTCGTCTTTTGTCGTGCGTCTTCGTCAAGCTGTGGATTATCTGTAAGCTGTGCGGCGTATCCTAATACCATGGACAAAGGCGTGCGGATATCGTGGGATACCCCGGCAATCCAGTTTGCCCGTGCACTTTCTCTTTTCCTCAACTGATAATTCTGTGACTTAAGAATCTCAGAAGTCTGGTTAATGGCGGCGGCAAGTTCAGACAGTACACCTTTCTCCCTGACATACACAGGTTCTTTGGTGGGCAGGGCCTGTATCCCTTCGGCGATAGGCCTGACAGAACGCATAAGGTTTGTGCTGGCTATAAGATAGATCATAAATATCAGCGCAGCATTCACGATTAAGACGTTCAAGATTATCTTAGGAAGGTTGGCAATAAAGTAATAGTCCCAGTTGGGATACATATGTTTCCAGTAACGGTCCTGGGGATATCCAAGGACGATCAGCCCGTCCGTATGCTGTCCGGTAAAAGCAGGATAGTTCATCACATAGCCGCGGGTAAGGGAAGCGATATCCGCCAGAGAATAATGGCGGGGAATCTCCGGCGGGAGGTTATCCGTATGCCAGACAACCTGATGAGTATCGTTGTCGATCAATATGCCCCAGACCTCCTCGCGGATTAATTCAGATGCGGTATCTTCTGCCAGGATATAGTCGTTCCCGTCCGCTGTCTTCGTGAGCGCGGCTCCGGTCTCGGCGGCAGTAGTCCAGGCGGAAGCGCCGGGAGTCTGTCTCATAGAGATGCTAAAAAGCACGATGATGTTCAGTAAAAAGAGAAGGATGACGCTGAGCAGAAGGATGGCGAGAAAGCGCCGGATTAATTTTGGTATACTTCGCATATTGATTCCTCCGTATTTGTAATGTGTTGGTATATTAAGTGACAATCAGCTTATATCCCAAACCTTTAATAGTAATCAAGGATACCGGCTTAGAGGGATTCTCTTCAATCTTCTCCCGGATACGGCGGATATGTGCCATCAGAGAATTCTCATAACCATAGGGATTATCGCCCCAGGCGGCTTCACATAGTGCGTCGATGGTCACAATCCGTCCGGCATTGCGGTAAAGCGCAAGGAGGATTGCGTGTTCTTTAGCGGTTAAGGAGATGCATTCTTCTAGAGATTTTTGTCGGTCAGGGCTGTCAGATTCGTCTGTTTCATTCTGTTTGCCATGTTCGATACGCCTGCTTTTTAGCACTTCTGCCCGCTCGAAGTCGATTCTGCAATGTTTCAAGGATACAAGTGGATTCTCATCTTTATACGTCCGGCGGAGAATTGCCGTAACACGGAAGACCAATTCTTTTGGAAGAAATGGTTTGACCATGTAATCGTCAGCGCCAAGGCCGAAGCCCCTGAATTTATCTTCGTCCTCGCCCCGTGCAGTCAGAAACAGGACGGGATAGTCTTCGTTTCTTTTCAATTGCTCCATCAGAGAGAATCCGTCTCCGTCTGGGAGCATCACGTCAAGAATTGCCAGTTCCGGGTCAAATGTACTGGCAGCAGATAACGCTTCTTGAACAGAACCGGCAGTATGAATGTGGGAGAATCCTTCTTCCTTCAGGATAGAAGCAACCATGCCCCGCAGTCCCGGTTCATCATCTACCAGTAAGATTCGTTTGTTTTTCAGATATTCTAAAGTCATGGAATTCGTTTCCTTTCTCTTGGCTGATTGTCCGCAGAAATGAAGTATATATTTAATAAAGGTATAAAAAGTATATCATAATCAGGACGTTTTTTGGAACTTCTCCTGCAAATGTAAGGTAGATGTAAGGTTAAGAGAATGTGTATGTAAGGTAAGGGAGATATACTGTAAGAGAAGCAGAGATAACTTATCATAAAGTCATAAAGGAGCAGTGAGAAATGAACATTATCGAGACAAATAATCTGACGAAAACATACGCAGGCTTCACGGCGGTTTCCGGTGTGAACCTTCACATCCCGAAAGGAACAGTTTACGGATTCTTAGGCCCCAACGGCGCAGGCAAATCCACCACGATGAAGATGTTCCTGGGACTTACGAAACCTACAGGCGGTTCTTTCATGATCAACGGTAAGCAATATCCGAAGAACCGTGTGCAGATACTGAAGGAAATAGGTTCCTTCATAGAAGCGCCGGCTTTCTATGGCAATCTTACGGGAGAAGAGAACCTGGATATCATCCGCAGAATACTGGGGCTGCCAAAATCAGCGGTAGACGACGCACTGGAACTGGTAGGGTTGACTCAGTGGAAAAAGCGTCTGGCAAAGAAGTATTCCCTGGGAATGAAGCAGAGACTAGGCCTTGCCGGCGCTTTGGTGGGAGAGCCGGACATTCTGATTCTTGACGAGCCGACCAACGGCCTTGATCCCGTCGGCATTCACGAAATCAGAACTCTGGTCCGTTCCCTGCCGAAGAAATTCGACTGCACCGTGTTAGTTTCTTCACACCTGTTGTCTGAAATAGAACTGATGGCGGATAACGTCGGCATTTTAAATCATGGACGCCTGCTCTTTGAGGGAACGCTTGATGATCTGAAAGCCGGTGTGGCGGCACAGGGATTCCCTACGGATAATCTGGAAGACACATTCCTTGCATTGATCGAAGCTGACAATATGCAGAGAGGCGGTGCGAGATGAACTTTGGATTAGAGTATAAAAAAGTGAGACGGACAGGTTTTACTCTTTTGTTTCTTGGCGGAGGAATCTTAGCGGCGATGGTTCCCATTCTTAATATGGCAGTCCGTTCGGAAATGTATCTAGGACTTCCCGGCTCGCCGGTCCGGATACTGATGGATGCAAACTGGCAGATGATGTCGATGCTCAATATTCTGCTTATCGTAGCCGGAGCCTGCCTGATGTATCATATCGAATATGCGGACAATGCCGTTCAGAGGATGCGTATGCTGCCGATGAGAGAATACAATTTGTATTTGGGGAAAATGGTTTTGATGGTGTTGATGTGCGTGGTTGTACTGGCAATCGAAACTGCCGGCACCGTTTTCTGTGCATATCATTGGTTTTGGACATTTGCTGATACAGAGACGGTATGGGCGGAACTGCTGAAAAACTTTGGATACGCCTTGTTGTTGCTGCTTCCCGCAGCGTTAGGTTCACTGGTGATTGCGTCGGTATGTAAGAATATGTGGGTGTCGCTCGGTATCGGTGTTATCTGTGTATTTACGGCAACCATGCTGCCCACAGATAATTTTGTTTTATCACTTTTTCCATTTGCAATGCCGTTTCAGCTGTTTGCAGGAACAGCTGTGGATACAGTCCGTAATTTTATAATTGCCGCTGTAATCGAAGTTGTTTTGATGGGGATTGCGGAAATATTATTCTTGAGAGTCAGGAGGTCGTTAGAATGAACTTTTTATCACTCGTCAGCATTGAAGCGAAGAAAATCCGCCGATCTAAGATTCTGTTAATCCTGGCTGCAGCCACAGTGATTCTATGGCTGCCCTCGATTATCAATGCCGATATGAACTTTGGAATGCAGGCGGAGGGAATCTCACCGGAACATAATTTTCTGATACAGGGGTTTTTAGGAATGGCATGGTTCATGTTTCCGGCAAGCATGGTTGTGAGTACGGTCTTATTGAATATGACAGAAAGAAGTAATCACGGTATTCTAAAGATGCTTTCCCTGCCAATTAATACGGCAAAGCTGTGTCTTGCCAAATTTGTCATCTTGTTAGGACTGGCAGCTGTTCAGATTCTGCTGACTGTCGGTATGTATTTTGTGAGCGCGGGGATAGCGTCGCAAACGCAGGATTATGATTTTATACTGCCGCCGTTATTTGTTTTCAAGGAAGCAGGATTGATATTCGTGGCGGCGATTCCGATGATGACATTTTTCTGGCTTTTGTCAGTGTGCATCCAGACGGCTATATTTTCTATCGGAATCGGGCTTGCGTCTATTGTTCCATCTGTATTGATGATTAATACGAAGATATGGTTTGTGTATCCAATGTCATATCCGTTCTTTGTGATTACGACGGAATATGGTAAATTAGCCGAGAACATGACAGTGGAGCAGGTGGATCTGATTCCGTGGATTCCGGTTGCAGTTAGTGTTTCAATCATTTGTCTGTTGATTTCCTGCCTTTGTTTCGGGCGGGCAGAAAGGAGATAATATAACTATGAAGAAGATAATTTTGACTACTATCAGTACCATTATGGTCTTTGCGCCGTGGACGATTCTTATATTTCGGATGTTTGACTGGGCGCTGCTGTCACCGGTGGCGGAGATTATGATTTCCTGTTATGCCGCGTTTATGATTTTTAGCGGAATATTCACGGCAGCTTCGTATACGAAAGCGAAAGTCCAGAATAATCTGATGAAGGTATGTCTGGTTGTGAATGGTATCTATGCGGTCGTTGGCGTTGCTGCGTTTGGAATGATGATTTTGCCGAAGGCCATGTAAGAATCAACGGTTACCGGGGAGTCAGATGGATTACGTTACAGAAGATATTAGTTTTGATAAAGGCTTTACACCCAAATTGCATGTTGATATAATAAAGATACCGAGTTTGAATTAAAGGTAACTCTTTCGAGTCTAGGGGTAAACCTGACGGAGATAGGCAGAATTAAGGGATAGTGAAAGGGGGAAGAAAGTGGCGAAGATTTTTAATATTGCCGGTTGCTGCGAACCGGAATTAAATTATATGGTAGATTTGAGCAGCCGTTTGAATGAGATTAAGAAGATGGTAGATGCGGGGATGTATTTTACTATGAACAGAGCCCAGCAGTTTGGAAAAACTACTACATTAACGGCGCTTGCTGAGTATCTGAAGACAGATTATGAAGTGATTAGTATGGATTTTCAGACGATGAGTTCTGCGTCGTTTGAAAGTGAACAGGCATTTGTTGCAGCCTTTTCAGAAGAATTATTGGATTTGACAGAAGAACTGCCAAAGGATATTGAAGACAGGCTTGCTTCATTTGCAGAGAAAACGGATTCTTCTATTTCTCTACAGACGCTTTTTAAGGTTCTAAAAGCATGGTGCGCAAAAATGACGAAAAAGATTGTTTTGATTATTGATGAGGTAGACACGGCCTCAAATGTTCGGGTATTTGTTGATTTTCTTGCACAACTACGCGCGTGCTATTTAAAAAGGCGAAGGACGCCGACATTTCAATCTGTGATTCTTGCCGGGGTATATGATGTACGCAGCATTAAGAGTAAAATCAAGCCTGAAGAGGAACATATGGAAAACAGTCCGTGGAATATTGCGGCCAGATTTGATTTGGATATGAGTTTCTCTGTGAAAGATATTGTGGGAATGCTGACAGAGTATGAAGAAGATTATCATACAGGTATGGATGTAGCTCAGATGGCGGATCTGATTTATAATTGTACGGCAGGATATCCATATCTTGTATCCGCGCTGTGCAAATATATGGATGAAGAGATTCTGGGAACAGAGGGATTTGAGGATAGAAGCAAGGTCTGGACGAAAGAAGGAATCCATGAGGCTGAGATGATGCTCATAAAAGAAGATAATACGCTGTACCAGTCTATGATAAGAAAATTGAAGATTCAGCCGGAACTTCTGACGATATTATATGAATTAATTTTTGTTGGTAACTCGATTCTATACACTGCCACGAATGATCATATAAAAGATGCCGTTATGTTTGGGTTTATTAGAAATGAAAAGGATACGGCAGTAATCTTTAACAAGATATTGGAATCGGTACTCTATAATTATTTCATTTCTGAAGAACTTGCATCAGGTAAGCAATATAAAGCAGTCGTTCAAGAGAAAAAGGAATAGCCTTGATTCCCGCGAGCAACGAGCCAAGTGACTGCTCGCAGGCATTTGGCGACTGCCGCGAGGGTCACATACCCCGATGCTTGCATCGCTGCTTGATTGATGCCCCGTATGCTTGCATCGGGGTTGTTGACTTCAAATTAAGAAGAAAGAGATTGGTGTAAAAGCGGTTTAGATTGTCCTGGTTCCATCCGAACAGAAGTTAGATCTGATTCGGATGGAGGCCTGCCAGAGAACGCAAAAGAGGCAGTAAATCGATCCCCTCTTTCAGTTCTATGTCTGCTTTGCTGTGCGGAACCGGGCAGGCGCGGTTCCGGTGATTCAGCCAGATTGTATGCCATCCCGCCTGGGATGCGCTTGCGATATCGGATTCATATGTATCGCCAATATACCAGGTATGTTCCGGAAGAAAATGCATCCGTTCTTCGATGATCTTAAAAGCGCGGACGTCCGGCTTCTGATAACCGATGTCTCCGGAGATAAAGATCTGCTCAGGTGCAAACCACTTTTGAAGATGCAGCGCTTCTACTTTACGCCATTGCCCCTTATGATTGCCGTTTGTCAATACGGCAGAGGGAATCTTCGTCTCTTTACAGTAATCTAAGACAGCTTCCATAAAATCAAACATCTCGATTACGGTCTGGTTATATCGATATTCCGTCTCAAACAGGCCGCTTTCTTCTCTGCTGATTTCAATGCCAATATCCTGATAGGTCATCCGCATTCTTTCATGGAAAGTATCTTCTTTTGAAATCTTTCCTTCTTTTTCCTGTTCTAGTATGATGTCAGAGTAGATTCTCGATTTCATGAACAATTCCGTACTATCTGCAATAGTTTTGCCTGCAAAGAATTTCTCATGAGCTTTTTTGAACGGTTCCATCAGGTCATACATGGTGTCATCTATATCGAATACAAAATTAAGTTTTCTGTTATGCATCTTTGGCCTCCCAATTCCTTTCATTAACAGCCCATATCTTGCAATATTACAAAATAATATAAGCATATACAGTATAGCACTCCGTATGAGTAATAACCAGTATATTTTCCGAAAACGCTTTTTATTTTCCGGTACATATAGTAAGCTAGGAGGAGAGGTCAAGAGATTGCTTTGGGGTATTTGACCTGGTGAAAGAAATATGCGGGGAATATACGGAGAGCATATAGAAAGGGCGGAAGAAAAGAGATGCTGATTCAGATCATAGAAGATGACCGTGCCTTAAGCGACGGGATTGCGCTGGCGCTTAAGGAACCAGGAATAGAATTTATACAGAATATGACGATTCATTCAGCCCGGGAGTCGTTTGAGAATAGGACACCCGAATTATTGATACTGGACATTAATCTTCCGGATGGGAGCGGATATGATTATCTGCGGTGGGTTCGGGAGAGGGCGCAGATACCGGTGTTGATTCTGACTGCAAATGATATGGAGATGGACGAGGTGATGGGGCTTACATTAGGCGCGGACGATTATATGACGAAGCCATTCAGTCTTGCCGTTCTCCGGGCAAGGATCAAGGCGCTGCTGCGCCGTGGCAATAGTGTATCAATGGATGTCTATGAGGAAGGAAGCTTTCACTTTGACTTTGGAAGGCTTGTATTTACCAGAGATGCTCAGGAGATCAGCCTGAGTGTAAATGAACAGAGGTTATTAAAACTTCTGACAGAGAACCGGGGAAGGGTGCTGACGAGGAGTGTACTGGTGGACCGGCTGTGGAGCGATGGGGGAGAGTATGTGGACGAGAATGCATTGTCTGTAACAGTGAATCGCTTAAGGAGCAAGCTGGAGGATAAAAAAGCTCCCTGTTCCTATATCCGGACGGTGTATGGACAGGGATATATGTGGAAAAAAGAAGATAAACAGACTAATATTCATAGAAAGAAGTAGGGAAATATGTTCGGACGAAAGATATTAGACAGATTAGACCATATGTTAGATGATGCGATCGCAGGTAATTTTCAGGAATCGGATTATGATGAATCACAACTGTCGAAGGTGGAGTCCAAGTGGAAGCACTATCTGGGAGTGTCGGTTCTGACCAAAGAGAATATGGAGAAAGAAAAGGAGAATGTCAAAAGCCTTGTGTCTGACATTTCCCATCAGACGAAGACGCCTATGGCAAATATTCAGCTATATGCGTCTCTTTTAAAGGAGAAGCTGGAAGCAGGGGAAGATTCAGAAGAGAAGCAGCAGAACCTGAAGTTGTTAAACGAGATTACCCGACAGACGGAGAAGCTTAGTTTTTTGATTCAGTCATTAACAAAGATGTCGAGGCTTGAGAGCAATATAGTGGAGGTGAAACCTCAGCAACAGAAGATTTCTCTGCTATTGGAAGCGGCCATTGAGGATGCAGGAGCAAAAGCCGGGCAGAAAGGAATCGAGATCATTAATGAATATGAAGGGTGCGGGTACGCTGATTATGATATGAAGTGGACAAAGGAAGCATTAGGAAATGTGTTGGATAATGCAGTGAAGTATTCTTATCCGGGTGGAAAGGTCCGCATATCGGCAATGGAATATGAATTGTATACGGCGGTATCTGTTAAGGATGACGGGATTGGTATTAAGGAGGAGGATACGGCGAAGATCTTCGGCAGGTTCTATCGTGCGAAGGAGGTACAGCAGGAGGATGGAGTGGGAATCGGATTGTATCTGACAAGAGAGATATTAAGGAAGGAGAATGGCTATATCAAGGTGAAGTCAAGCCCGGGAAAAGGGACGGAATTTGTGCTGTTTTTACAGAGAGGGACAGTTTGAAATTCTTTCACAACTGTTAGATTTCAGAAAGACTCTGGTAAGGCTTGTAAGATATGATTAAGATCAGTAATAAGAAGGGGGTAACGAGATGAAGGTATTGCGGACCGATGATCTAAGAAAATATTATGGTACAGGTGAGAACCAGGTCAGGGCATTAGACGGAATTGACCTTACTGTAGAACAGGGAGAATTTCTTGCAATCGTAGGAACCAGCGGAAGTGGGAAATCAACGCTTTTGCATATGTTAGGAGGGTTAGACAGACCAACATCAGGAAAGGTGTATGTGGATGATAAGGATATATCCAGACTTAAGGATGACGCGTTATGTGTATTCAGGAGAAGGAAGATTGGATTTGTATTCCAGAGTTACAATCTGGTTCCTGTACTTAATGTGTATGAGAATATCGTGCTTCCCATAGAACTGGACGGAAATGAGATTGACCGCGTATATGTTGACCGTGTGATCGATGTGCTTGGACTTAAGAATAAGCTTACCAGTCTGCCGAGTCAGTTATCCGGCGGGCAGCAGCAGCGTGTTGCCATCGCAAGAGCGCTTGCGTCCAAGCCTGCCCTCCTTCTTGCTGACGAGCCGACCGGGAACCTGGATTCCAGGACCAGTCAGGATGTACTGGGGCTTTTGAAAGTAACAGGAGAGAAGTTTGGGCAGACCATGGTGATGATTACCCATAACGAAGAAATTGCGCAGATGGCGGACCGGATCATCCGTATTGAGGATGGCAGAATCTTAAAAGGCGGTGAGGCAGATGCGTAGGGTGAAGAATCAGAAAGTGCTCCGCCGGCTTGCCGACCGGACAAGAAAGGCCGGAAAGAGCCGTAATATCATAGCGATACTGGCGATTGCGTTGACAACAGCGTTGTTTACGACGGTATTTACGGTTGGCGGAAGCATTATAGAAAAGCAGCAGGAGGCAGCCATGCGCCAGGTAGGTGGAACGGCACATGCAGGCTATAAGTATCTGACTCAGGCAGAATATGATATCGTTAAGAAGGATGAGAAGCTTAAGGAGGTTTCTTACCGTATTATAGTGGGAGATGCGGTCAACGAGGAGCTGCTGAAGCTCCGTACGGAGATCAGTTATTATGAAGACCTGGATGCAAAGATGAGCTTCTGTTATCCAGAGGAAGGCCATATGCCTGAGAAAGAAGATGAGATTGTCATGAGTGACCTGACTCTGCATGCACTTGGCGTTCCCTGTAAGATTGGGGCAAAAGTTCCGCTTAAGATTCAAATAAATGGCGATACTGTTGAGCAAACGTTTGCGTTATGCGGATATTTTAAAGGAGATACGATCAGCCAGTCTCAGGTTGCAGCGGTATCAAAAACGTATGCCAAAAAGGCGGCGCCTATGCCCACAACCTCTGCCATGGATACGAATATAGAGGCCTCTGACTATGCAGGCAGGATTATGGCAGATTTTAACTTTGTCACCAGTCTGAATCTGGAGAAACAGGCAGCAGAGCTTACAGAGCGCTGTGGTTTCCCGGAGGATGCGCCGATGGGTATTAACTGGGCTTACATGGGAAAAGAGATAGATTATGAACTGGCATTGCTGCTTATCAGTATCCTTCTGATTGTACTGGCATCAGGTTATCTGATCATATATAATATCTTTTATATTAATGTGTATCAGGATATCCGGTATTATGGTCTCCTGAAAACAATCGGGACGACAGGAAGACAGCTTCGCAGGATGGTATACCGTCAGGCGTACATGATGTCATTATACGGGATTCCTAGTGGCTTTATTGCCGGTATTGCAGTCGGAAAGATTCTTCTCCCGGTAGTTATGGGGAAGTTTAGTTTTTCAGGAACAACCGATACGAAAGTAACGCTGAAGCTGTGGGTATTTATCGCAGCGGCAGTATTTTCCTTCATTACCGTTATCTTAAGCTGTATCAGGCCTTGCAGGATCGCGGCTAAAGTATCACCGGTAGAAGCAGTCCGGTATACGGAAGGCGGGGAGGAAGAGGGTGCAGGAAGGAAATGGAGGAACTTCGAAAATACAGAACCTCGAAAAAACA
Organism: uncultured Dorea sp.; assembly: GCA_947647815.1. Classification (GTDB taxonomy): domain Bacteria; phylum Bacillota; class Clostridia; order Lachnospirales; family Lachnospiraceae; genus Sporofaciens. Next base: position 11,927 of record CANSLW010000008.1, read on the forward strand.
CGAAGATTGCAAAGGCGGAGAAGAAGAGAAAGACGGAAAAGAAGACAAGGAGAGTGAATCCGCGGGAGATGGCATGGCAGAATATCAGAAGGAACCGGAAGAAGGTTGTGATCGTAGTGGCGTCACTGTCTCTTGCATTAGTTCTGCTGAATAGTATCTGCAGTCTTGTCAGAGGGTTTGATATGGATAAATTCGTATCCAGGCTGATACTCAGTGATTTTTCAATCTCGGATGCTACGCTGGATAATTTTTCTGTCTCTTATGAGTCGGTTGTAACAGATGGAGTGACGGAAGATTTCCTAAGAGAACTGAAATCCCAGGAGGGCATTGAAGAGATTGGAAATATATACCTGAAGGAAATTGATCCTGTGCTCAGTGAGGAGAATTATGGGTTGATCGAGGAACGTATTTTCGAGAATCCTAAGGCTCAGGATACACTGGAATGGGTGTCAGGCGGGGATAAGGAACTGCTTGACGACTTAAGAGAAGGTCTGTGGATGGACGGCAAGGTCTATGGGATCGGAGAACTGGTGATGGATAAACTTGAGAATCCGGAAGGCAGCTTAGACTGGGAGAAATTCCGGACAGGGAAATACGTGATCGCAGCCAGATTCGGGTTGATGGATGAGACAGGAATTGATTTCTTCCTGCCGGGCGAGAAGGTGACTGTGTATAACGAAGCAGGAGAAGGGCGAGAGTATGAGGTCCTTGCGGTGGCAGATATGCCTTATGCCTGTGGGTTTCAGCATTTTGGCATGTTTAACTGTGATTTTATCCTGCCGGAGGGGGAATATCTGGAGCTTATGGGGGAGTCGCGCCCTATGCGTACACTCTTTAACGTGGCGTCAGAACAGGAGGACATTGTTGAAGCGTGGATATCAGATTATTGTGAAAATGTTGAACCAGCTTTGCTGTATCAGTCTAAGGCGAGCATTGTGGAAGAATTTGACAGTTACAGGAATCTGATTGCAATGGTGGGAAGTCTGCTGGCTTTCATATTGGCATTGATTGGAATTTTGAATTTTATCAATACGATGGTGACTTCCGTCCTGTCAAGAAAGCAGGAATTTGCCATGATGGAGGCAGTGGGGATGACAGGAGCACAGCTTAAGAGGATGCTGTGTTTTGAGGGCGGATATTATGCGTTGTATACGGGGATCATCTCGGTTATATTTTCCAGTATCATAAGCGTGCTGGTTGTGAAACCTTACGGAGATGAGATGTTCTTCTTTCGCTGGCATTTTACTCTTCTGCCGTTAGCGCTGTGCATTCCGGCGCTGCTTGCCGTGGTGGTCCTGGTTCCGTCGGTCTGCCATAAGAGTATGAGGAAAACCAGTGTGGTGGACCGTATGAGAAAGGCAGAGTAATCAGATCATGTTATGTAGTAATTTGTATGCAGGCGGCATTCGATATCGTCGATTGCCGCCTGCATGCAGTCACTTTACACTTATATGCGTTTACTTTGCACTTATATACAGTCACTTTGCGCCTGCGCACAGAAAAGGCTCATTATCCGCGAATATAGATACGCAGTGAATATGCGACAGGCAATAAGATTAAAGAAATGACGAGCAGTGGAACCAGCCAGTTGAATTTAAGGAATGCATTGAGAATGCACAGGATGCCGACGATAACAAACAGTCTTCCTGTGAATCTGTGGGTAAGGTTCCAGTTGTTCTCATCTGCCAGGGTCCAGGGGAGTTTAATGCCGACGGTATAATTCTGATGACATTTTGGAAGATAATTTCCCACCAGAAAGAAGATAACACCCAACAGCAGATAGATAAAAAAAGCAGAGTTAAGCTGGTCTGAGATGGGTAATTCCAAGGCATATCCCAGGACAGCCGCACAGCAGACAACAGAGCAGACCGGGCAGATCAGCAGGGTAAGCTGATACATCTTTGGGCTGATATTCTTGTGCTTCGGGTCGATCACCGTGCAAAGAGCGCAGAGGAGATGTGCCGCGAATATGAATGCAGGGATTCCAAGGACCGCAAAGATTTTGGAACTCCAGCCATTCGGTGTCCCATCGGATGCAAAATGTGTAGCAACGGTATCCGGGAGCTGATTCCAGCACAGAATACCGATCAGTATAGGCAATAATGTGATGATACTGGTTATAATGATTAATACTCGGTTCTTTTTGATCATGGTATGTTTCCTCCTTTTTAATGCTTCTCGTCTGTTAAATTCGCAAGCCATGTCATCAGTTCTTCTACCACAGATGTATTCAATTCATAGTATATGTAATTCTTATATCTCGACTCATGTACCAGGTCAGCTTTCTTTAAAATACTTAAATGATAGGAAATAGTGGCTCCTGTCATGTCAAAATGACTTCCAATCTCACCGGCTGACATGCGTCCGGTTTTAAGCAGTGTAAGAATCTCGCGCCGGGCGGGGTCTGATAATGCCTTAAATGTCTGACCAAAACTCAATAAGCATCCCTCCCTAAAAGTAATTAGAAATATTTCTAAATAGATAATAACATAGCGGAATAGAGAAAGCAATAACTATTTAGAAAATTTTCTAAATATCTAATCTTTGCTTCAAATGGTTATTTACTGGCTAATGTATGTAAAAAAGAGAAATGTATTAATAGATGACATTTTCAGACGGAATATATATAATTATATATATTCCGAAGGGGGTATCCCGTAATACATGCCCTTTCGGGAGGTCTGCGTCCGGTAAGGCATCTGGTATATAGGAGGATTAGGGAATGACTTTCTTTGAGGTGATGTGTGGGAATCTGTTGAGTGAAGGAATGACAACTATTTTTTTCGTAGGTACGTCTATCCTGCTCCTGGGAGAGATTCCTTATAAGAATAGAAAACATTATTATACTATTTTGGGTTCACTGGTGCTGTATATAGTTGTGAGAGCTTTGATCGGCACAATTTTTTATAAAACAGGTATGTTTATGTGGCCGCACAATGGTGGGGAAAAGATATTTGATTATATTACGATTGCCGGATGTATGGCGTGTCTGTGGGTAATGTATAAAAAACCATTTGGCACATGCCTGGGAACGGCAGTATTTTTGAAGATTATGTATGAAGCCGGCTGGAGCCTGGCGGATCTTTTTGCGCCGAACAAGTTTTATCATCTGGAGATTTTGACGGATCGGAGAGAATATTTGTTTCAGGAGTGGGTCATGACTCCTGTTGGCCTTCTGTTGGTGTTCTTTCTCCTGTATAAGACGAAAGCAGGAAATATGTTTGAACAATGGGAAGAGCAGAAGCTTCGGCCTTCTGTTTTGGTTTTTCTGTCCTTTTATCCTATTCTGGTCCAGATTGTACAGGAATTTGTGGATATGTATGAAAGGGATACAGGCTATAACCCGGCGACTACGATTATATTTCTTCTGGTTATATATATCATCTTCATCTATGCCGGTCGTGAAGGGATACAGAAGAAGAGGATTGAGGACCAGAATGTGAGCCTTAAGCAGCAGGGCGCTTATATAGAGAATCTGGAAGGGCTGCAAAAAGAAGTGCGCCGGTTCCGGCATGATTTTAAAAATATGATGTCCGGGATGTACCTGCAGGCGGAAGAAGGGAATCTTGAGGCGATTCAGGAATATATCCAGGAAATGACAGAGGATTTTGACCTGCAGGTGGGGAGCCAGATTCGGCTTATGAATCAGCTTGCCAATATTCGTGTGACGGAAGTGAAGGGACTGTTCTTAGAGAAGATGAAAACAATGCAGGAGGAAGAAATCCGCTGGGAATTGGAGGTTCTAAAGCCATTTGAGAAGACGAGACTACGCAGTACGGATCTATGCCGATGTCTGGGAATTCTGCTTGATAATGCGATGGAAGAGGTACAGGGAAGGAAAGACGGAAAGATTCATATCATGATCAGCAGTCAGAACGGTTATACTACATTTCTTGTGAAGAATACGCTGTTTTCGCCTGTAGATTTTCATAAACTGGGGATGGCCGGGTATTCTACTAAGGGAAGCGGCAGGGGAATAGGTCTTAATAATTATAAGAAGATTCTGGAGAAATACGAGAGGACTCTGCCGCTTACGACCATTCAGGACGGATATTTTATACAGGAGCTGAAAATACAGGAAGTGTAGTGACATTTCGGGCAATCATAGAGTCCATCCGGGCATTATCTTCTAAAAAATACAGAAAAGCAGTTAGAATAGGTGAACGGAGTACTCTTTGGGTTATTCATATTTGCAAAGCCATATCGGGAACAGGGGATGGGTTTGTAGGAAAATATACTTGTCGGGAGGGGAGAGTGAGGATATGCTTCCAGTATATATATGTGAGGATGATGAGAAGATACGCGCCGCACAGAAGGAGTATCTGAGGAAACAGATTCTGATAGAAGGGTACGACATGGAGATTGTACTGTGCAGCGGATGTCCAGAGGATATTATACAGGCGGTGAAGGAATCTCCGAAGCGGGGAATCTATTTTCTGGATATAGAATTAAAGGGTGAATCGATGGATGGATTCGAACTGGGGCAGGAGATACGGAAACTAGATTCCAGAGGATTCCTGATCTATGTGACGGCGTTTCAAGATCTTGCATTCGAGACTTTCCGATATCATCTGGAGGCGCTTGATTATATTGTGAAGGGGAATCCAAGGAAGATGCAGAATGGAATTCGGCATTGTCTTGAAGTCATCACGGAACGGATGCACGAGGAAAAAGGGGAAGAGAGAGAATATTTCTCTGTGAAGGTGATGGATGTCATCAAGCATATACCGGTGGATGAGATTGTGTTCTTTGAGACAGCCGGCCGGACGCACCGGGTAGAGCTTCATGCAGTAAATGACAGATTTGATTTTATTGGGAGCCTCAAGGAGTTAGAAGACAAATTTAAAGAGAGATTTCTTAGGGTGCACAGGGCCTATCTTGTGAATGTGGAGCAAATTGCGGAACTGGACTTAAAAGGCAGAGAGATGCTTATGAAGAATGGGGAGAGATGCCTGTTTGCAAGAGGGATGAAGGGGGCGCTGGTGGAGCAGATTGGTTCTGGATTAAAAGATCATGTTTTGTCTCTATAGGAGGAGATACTTCTTCTCAAACTCTTTTGTGTTGTGGCACAGATAAGAACGGCGGTCAGCATAAGTTTGATTTCCCGAAGACCGTATATGTAGAATGGAAAAACAGGGCTGCATCATATAACGTGGGTTTCCTGATGCTTCGCCGGTCTGTGCCGAAAAAAATATGATGTATATCACAAATTGTTCTAATAAGATTAATATTTTTTAGTGCTCGGAGTTCTGCGTTTTTTTGTTGGGTATCTGGAATATTCTTTGCCAGAACGAGAAGAGGGGTGCCTGGTCATTTGATATGTGGGTTCTTTTCTTCGAGTGGTTGATGAAGAATACCTCCGTTCCTCTTGTCTTCTGCGTTCGACAGCCTTCCTGCGCGCCCATTCTTTTTCGCGCGCCCGTTCCCGTTCTTCTGCACGCCGGCGTGCCATTTCTTTTCTTCTTGCCCGTTCTTCTATACGTTTCGCGACACGGAAAGGCGCCAGGAAAGTCCAACAGATGATTCGTACAGTGATTATTCCGCCAAAAGCACCGATACTGTCGATTAGGACATCTTTTTTGGAAGGACCTCGTCCCGCGACAAAGGACTGATGGTATTCATCCCCTGCAGCGAAACCAACACAGATTAATCCGGCAACAAGCATAAGCCAGAATCCGCGAAGGCCATATACATAAAATGGAAAGGAGACTGCAACTGCCAGAAGAAAATATTCTGTCATATGTGCAAGTTTTCGCACCGGATATTCGATTCGTCCGGCATAATAACCGATTTGTTCGTCGTCAAATCCTGCTTCAAGGATGTCATTTCCAATCTCAACAATCTTATAACTGACCGTATAACTTAAGTTGCCGGAAACTTCACCTGTCTGTGCGGAGAAACTAAAGATGGCGTACATCATAATCAGCGCTGGCAGGAAGGATAGTGGTTTCAGGAAAAATAATATTAATTTCTTCATAATAGAGTTACCCTTTTATATCAATATTCAATAATGTTTTAAGTTTCTAATAACTTTTAATATGCCATATTTTAATTGCTTTGTAAAGTAAATGTCTGTTAAAACAATGAGGATTGTAACATAAAATGCAAGAAAGTGGAAGTCAAGGGAAATAATGCTTAAATTTGTTAAGATAACTGCTGACGAGGGAGCTGTAACGTGATATTATAATAAATGTGTTAAGATAGCAGCAGAGAAGGAGAGAATAAAGATGAAGATAGGAATTGGTAATGATCATGCGGCAGTTGAGATGAAGAATGAGATATCAGATTATCTGAAAGAATTAGGGTATGAAGTTGTAAATTACGGAACGGACAGTAATGCAAGCTGCAGTTATGCCGTGTACGGAGAAAAGGTTGCAAGGGCTGTGGTTGCAAAGGAAGTGGATCTTGGGATCCTGATTTGCGGGACAGGCGTTGGTATCTCGCTTGCTGCTAATAAAGTAAAGGGAATCAGGGCGGCAGTTTGTTCGGAATCCTGTACTGCGAGACTGGTAAGACAACATAACAATGCGAATATTCTTGCATTCGGGGCGAGGATTATAGGGATTGAGACTGCCAAAGAAATCGTGAAAGCATGGCTTGATGCGGAATTTGAAGGAGGAAGGCATCAGGAGAGGGTGGATATGATTATGGCAATCGAGAATCAATAGAATAGCTGTAAATGAAGACCGGAGAGGGGAAACAGACATATGAAGGGAATCATATTCGATGTAGACGGTACATTGTGGGATTCTACCGATGAGGTGGCAATCGCCTGGAATCAGGCAATCAAAGAGCATTCTAAGATTGAGAGAAATCTAAGCGGCAAAGAACTTAAGAAAGAATTTGGGAAACCGTTAGAACAGATTATGGATGATCTCTTCCCAGAGCTTGACAGGGAAGGGAAAGATGAATTGGCAGTATATATGTACCAATATGAGAATGAACGGATGGAAGACGCGCCGTGTTTTGTCTATAATAAGATACCTGAGACTATTCGTAGTCTGAGTAAGAAATATCGACTGTTCATTGTCAGTAATTGCCAGTCCGGATATATAGAAGCTTTTCTTAAGAATACCGGGCTGGGGGATTGCATTACAGACTTTACCTGTCCTGGAGACACCGGTAAATTAAAAGGAGAGAATATCCGGATTATTATGGAACGTAATGGAATAGACGCCGCCGTATATGTTGGAGATACGCAGGGTGATGCTGATGCATGCCGTGAAGCAGGGATTCCCATGATTTATGCTGCATATGGATTTGGAGAGGTGGAAGATGATCTCGTGGAGATATATGCGCCTGAAGATCTGCTGGGACTAGATTATGACAGCATGTTCTATAAGTAGATTGTTGATAACGGATACTCATTCGGATATCTGTTGCGGAATATAGTGATTTGTTCGAAAGATACAGATTTATGTAAATAAGGGGTTAGCGGAAGATTGATTGTTATTTTCCGCTAACCCCTTATTTAAGATATTATCGTATGCGAAATGATTAGTGGCAGGAATTTGGCATATTTAATGTTCTTTTTCATATGCGATAAACGCATCTACCTTCGGCTGGGATGAACATCCTGGCACGAATTCATTTGTCAGGAAGGCGTCAATTAATTCTTCACGAAGTTTATTTCCAGTGGTAAATGCGCCAAGACAAGCGATATTAGCATCATTGCTCAGGCGGGCTCTTTTAGCAGAGTATACGTCAGAAATCAGGGCAGCATAAGCGCCCTTTACTTTGTTCGCGGCAAGAGATACGCCTATACCAGTTCCGCAAAGCAGAACTCCACGGTCATATTTCTTTGCAGCAACAGCTTCAGCAACAGCGATAGCGGTATTCGCATAGATTGGGTCTTCACTTCCGAAATCAGTAATCTCTCCATAGCCTTTTGACTCCATAAATGTAATGAGCTGTTCTTTGGCTTCCTGGGCATTAGGATCACAACCGATAGCAATTTTCATAATTATATCCTCCTTTTGTTCGATCAATGTTCTATATTGTTATCATATAAGAGGCAGAGGGTGAAGTCAAGACTTTTGTCATTGATTCATACAAAAGTAATCGCAGTAAGACTGGGATTACTCGTCTGTATTACGGTATTTCTGAAAGACTTTTTCAAAGAGATTCAGATTAGCATATGCTGTCAGGGATTGTCCGAAGAGGATAACCAGTCCGCGCGTAATCAGGAAACGTATGAACAAGAATCCGGCTATTCCATAGAAAGCTGCAGCAATAAGGGAAATTGGAGCATACATAAAAGTAAAAACAAAAGCATTGAAAATAATTTCCCGTAAGTTCCCTTTAAAATTAATCAAAACAGGATACACCCAGAGCATTGTGAGTATTAGGGTCAGGAATGCCAGTGCTGCTATTGATATAAGTACAGTCCGGCCCGGGATGGATGTGTTTGTTAATATATAATATGCCATGCCAAAAGCAGCAGAAAGAACAGCAAGAATCAGCCATATAATAGATGCTTTTTTCCAATGCAGTTTTATTCCGGCGCAAAAGTTGCCGAATATAGCAGTATCGCCGGCTATAAGCTGCTTGATGCTGTAATATTGGGCAGCTGTCGCCGCGCCGGCAGTGATGATTGGAATACAGCACACCAGCCAAATCAGGTTCAGAATAGTAAGCCGGCTTAAGAGTAATGCGAATCTCATTAAACCACTGTTATAGTCAAAAAATTTCATAAATCATATCTCCTCCGGTATAAGTAGCGTACTGTCTGAATGTGATAATATAGATAATACGTTGAATTTTATCATACACTAAAAACGTATACTTCGCAAGAGGTTTGATAGGTTGTTAAAATCATTGTTAAAGATAAAACAAACAAAAAAGTGTTATTTTATTAACGATATTTAGTGCAAAAAGCACATGAAAACACTGGAAACAACGGAAAAATGTAAAAAAACTTGACAAAAGTAATATACGGTCCTATAATGAATTTAAATGAATGACATGAAACAGGTCCGGGCAGGTAAACTGGACAGAAGTTCGTGTACAAAGGAAAACCATAAAAAGGGAGGAAAGAAAAGTATGAAAAAAAGATTATTAAGCGTACTTCTCTGCACAGCAATGATATCAACGATGTTGATTGGCTGCGGCGGAGGCGGCAATGAAGGCGGCGGCGGTGGCAGCGATGAACCGGCTGAGATGGGAAGTGCAGAAGACTTTGATTGGAAGAACTGTGACGGAACAACAATCAATGTAATGTTTAATGAGCACAATTACTCAAAAGCTGTTATTTCTAAGATTGAAGAATTTGAAGAGTTGACAGGAATTACAGTTGAGTATTCATCAACACCTGAGTCCAACTATTTTGATAAGCTGAATACAGCGCTCAGCAGCCGTTCCGGTACGCCTGATGTTTACATGACAGGTGCTTATCAGGTTTGGGAGTACGCATCTGCTGGTTATATGGAGCCGTTGGATGATTATATCAACAATCCGGCTAAGACAGCAGCAGATTATAATTTCGATGATTTCCTTAGCGCTACGGTAGATCCTCTTCGTTGGGATCTTGTTCCAGGCCATGCAGTAGGTGAAGGTTCCCAGTGGGCGCTTCCTATGGGGTGGGAGCTGAACAATCTTGCTTATAACAAGAGCGTGTTTGAAGATAAGCAGCTGACTGTTCCGACAACGACAGATGAGTTGTTAGAGGTTGCAGAGTCTCTTAATGAGTTTGCAGGATCTGGTTCTTACGGAATCGCAGTACGTGGTACTCGTGAGTGGGCTACTATCCATCCTGGATATATGTCACTTTTTGCAACATGGGGAGCTAAGGACTTTGAGATTGAAGACGGAAAGTTAGTATGTAAACTTGATTCTAAAGAAGCTATTGAGATGACAGATTACTGGGTAAAACTGATCAAGGCAGCAGGCCCGAGCCAGTGGTCCAACTATACCTGGTATGAAGCAAGTTCTGACCTTGGCGCAGGAAAAGCAGCTATGCTGTTTGATGCAACAAGTGCTGGTTACTTCCAGAACTTTGAAGGCGCTTCTGATCAGTCTGGTAACATTGCATGGTCTACAATTCCGCTTCCAGAAGGCAAGACAGAAGCTGATATGAAAGCGAATGTTTGGATTTGGTCAATGGCTATGAATGCTGATTCCAAGAATAAAGATGCAGCTTGGTTATTCTTACAGTACTTCACAAGTCCGGAGTATATGCAGTATGCCGGAACTGATGGAGCAAGCCCGGATACTCCGCGTCAGTCTGTAATGGATAGTGCAGAGTACAAAGAGATTGTTGGTTCTGCTGATAATTATCTTGAGTCTATCGAGGTTCTGTCAGAGAATGCTACAATTCAATTTACACCACAGCCATACTTCTTCGAGTGTACAACGAAGTGGGCGGAAGTTCTTCAGGACTTAGTTCTTACTGACAAGTATTCATCTACTGAAGAGGCTATGAAGCAGCTTAAGAAAGATCTGGATACGATTGTTTCTGACTTGGAAGTAAGTGAGTAATATGGAGAATGCCCTATAGCTTGACGGATTAATTCATATCATAGTTATGTGGGATGAGTGCAAGGAGGGGTTACCTGACCCTCCTTGATTTTTTGAAAAGAGAAAAACAGAATTGGAGGAAACATAATGAAAGAGCAGAATAAGAACAGTACTGCTGCAAATGAATTGAATGTAGTGCCGTTTAAGACGAGAATGCGTCCTTACTTGATTGTAGCTCCTGCATTGCTGATAACGATTGGTATTATGATTCCGTTCATAATGTCAATTTATTATTCTTTGACGAGCTACTCCTTCAGATTGCCGAATTACAGTTTTATAGGTTTAAAGAACTGGATTGCAATCTTGAAGTCAGGCGGATTCTGGAAGGCAGTTTGGGTAACGCTTAGATATGCATTCTTCAGCACAGCGTTAGAGATGTTATTAGGAATGGGAGTTGCAATGCTTCTGAACAATCTTAACAATAAGTTTTCTAAGATTCTCAGAGTTGCGCTGATCTTCCCGCTGATGGTAGCGCCTATTACGGCTACGATCATCTGGCAGCTGATGCTGAATAACTCCGTAGGTATTGTTGAGAAGTTCCTGAATATTTTTGGAGTATATAACTTCCCATGGGCGGCAGGCGCGTCGACAGCGATGATGACGGTGGTTATGATTGATGTATGGGTAAATACGTCATTCTGTATGCTGTTAGTACTTGCAGGTCTGCAGTCACTGCCGAAATCTCCGTTTGAGTCAGCGAAGATTGACGGAGGAAGCCCTTGGTTTAATTTCATCAATCTGACATTGCCTATGCTGAAGCCGAGTCTGTACATAGCATTGTTGTTCCGTCTAATGGCGGCGCTGCAGGAATATGCGATTATCTTCGGTCTGACCAAAGGAGGACCTGGAGATACGTTGATGAACTTATCACTGACTTCCTATCAAACAGGATTCCAGTTCCAGAAGTTCGGATATGCTCTTCCGTATATTCTTGTTCTCTGGATATTTATCAATATGGTTGCGAAACAGATCGTTAAGAGACAGCGTGCGGCTCAGAAGCAGGCGGCTGGTCTGGAAGAGTAATTTGCAGCTATAAAATAATAAGTCAGAAAGGATGTAAAGCATGAATTCAAATAAAAAACTATTGGGCGCAATCGTCCAGAATTTGTTATTAGTTATATATGCGATATTTGCTTTGTTTCCATTAATTTGGATGGTTATCCTTACATTCAAGCCGGATACACAGATGTACACGACGACATTTATATTCGATCCGACGCTGGATAACTACAAAGAAGTATTGTTTAATTCTGATTATATAAGCTATATGATTGACAGTTTGATCGTATCAGGCGGTGCGGTTATCGTATCTGTTGTTGCGGGTGTACCGGCGGCATATGCACTTGCAAGATATAATTTCCCGAAGAAGGAAGATATCGCTTTCCAGATTCTTTCTTTCAAATTCGCTCCTGAGATCTTGGTAGTATTGCCGTTGTTCATGATCTTCCAGAAGTTGAGAATCTATGATACACACTTCGGATTGATCTGGGTATATCAGTTGATTTCTATGCCGCTTTTGATCTGGGTTGTAAGAGGTTATTTTGAGGATATATCTGTAGAGATTGAACATGCGGCACAGGTTGACGGTTATACCTGGTATCAGATCTTCTTCAAGATGTTGATTCCGCTCATTAAGCCAGGTCTTGTATCCGCGGCACTCCTTGCATTTATTTTCGCATGGAACAGTTTTACATTCCCGTTGATCCTGGCAGGTACGAATGTTCAGCCGATCACAGTTGCGATTACCAAGTTCCTTGGTACTGACAGCGCCCACTACGGACAGCTTGCAGTAGCGGCAACAGTATCTGCATTACCGGCTATTATATTTGCACTTTGTATTCAGAAACATCTGGTACGTGGTCTGAGTTTCGGTGCAGTGAAGGGATAGGTGTGAGAATATGTCAAGAATACAGTTGGAAAATGTTACGAAAAAATTTGGAAAAGTTACCGCACTTGATGGAGTTACACTGGATATAAAGGATAAAGAATTCTTCGTATTATTTGGGCCTGCCGGCGCTGGTAAGACTACGATCCTTAACTGTATCGCAGGTATTCAGATTCCAGAAGAAGGTGTTGTAAAATTTGACGGAGAGGTAGTGAATCTTGTGGATGCGGCTCACAGAGATACTGCGATGGTATTCGAGAATTATGCTCTGTATCCGCAGATGACCGTATATGATAACATGGCGTCTCCTTTGAGAAGTAATCTATATAAAAAGGATGAAGAATATATCAAGAACAAGATTCAGGAGATTGCTGAGATGATGAAGATGGATTATCTTCTGCAGCGTCTTCCAAGCCAGTTGTCCAATGGACAGAAACAGCGTGTTGCTATGGGGCGTGCATTGGTCCGTTCTCCAAGAGTTTATCTGATGGATGAGCCTCTTGCGCATCTGGATGCGAAACTTCGTAATGCCATGCGTACTGAACTGAAGGAGATACAGGCGAATTTCGGTACGACCAGTATCTATGTTACCCATGATTTCATGGAAGCTATGTCATTAGGTGACAGGATTGCTATCGTGAATGAGGGGCATATCGTACAGATTGGTACCGGTGATGAGATTTATTATATGCCGTGTAATGAATTTGTTGCCCAGTTGATGGGGGATCCGGAGATTAATATTATCGGAGGAACGCTGGCGAAATCTGCAAAGGGTTATACATTTACTATGAATGCAGGCGGTAAAGCATATGAACTGCCGGCGGATGCAGATTTATTTGCGAAATTCGATGAGGTGGGTCTCGAGAAGGTTGAGATGGGTATGAGACCGCAGCATTTGAAATATTCTTTCGAACCAAAAGAAGGTTATCTTAAGTGTTCTGTATACAGTTATGAGAGTATTGGTAACAAATCAGTTATTGTTGCGGAGATGGGTGAACTGCAGCTTCGTATGATCGCTCCAAATGGTCTGACTGTTAAGATCGATCAGGACGTATATGTGGATATGAAGCTTGAGCATGCAATGTTCTTTAATGCTGATACGAAAGAATATGTGACCCGATACAACGAAGCTGAGATTAAATCTTTTGCGATACGGGAGGATTAAGAATATGGCAGGATTAAGAATAGAACATCTTTATAAACGGTATGAGAATTCTGGCAAGAAGAAATCTGTACAGAATGATTATGCGGTAAAAGACCTGAATCTGGTTGCTGAACAGGGTGAGTTTATTGCATTGCTGGGTCCTTCCGGCTGTGGCAAGACTACGACACTCCGTATGACGGCAGGTCTTGAGGATATTACAAAGGGTGAGATCTATATTGGTGATGTTTTGGTCAATAATCTTCATCCAAAGGACAGACATATCGGTCTTGCATTCGAGGATTATGCGATGTACCCGCCGCTTACGGTATACGATAATATAGCATTTAACCTGAAGGCAAAAGGAGTAGATAAAGCAGAGATTGATAAACGTGTTCGTGAGATTGCGCCTTTGATGCAGTGTGACGATCTTCTGGATAAGATGCCGGTAAAGCTATCTGGCGGTCAGAAGCAGCGTGTTAACATTGCACGTGCGATCATCCGGCGTCCTGAACTTCTTCTGATGGATGAGCCGTTATCTCACCTGGATGGCAAGGCGCGTCAGGCGATGCGTACAGAGATTAAGCGTCTGATCAATGATATCAAATGTACGACAGTCTATGTAACACATGACCAGTTAGAGGCGATGTCACTGGCGGATAAGATTGCAATTATTAACTTTGGTGTTCTCCAACAGTATGGTACACCGGCAGAAGTATATGATGATCCGGTAAATGAGTTTGTTGCATCTTTTATCGGTGAGCCTCCGATGAACATTTTGGAGACAACGATCAAGGGCAAGGGAGATCACTTCGTATTTACGTTTGAGGGAAGTAATCTTGAAATCGAAGTTCCGAAGCGATATAATAATGTAGTAAAAGACGGATTCAAATGTAAGATGGGAGTTCGTCCTATGGACGTACTGATCGGTGGTCCGGACTCTAAGGGAACTTCAGAAGAGGTTGCTACTTTCGAGAATCTTGGTGACGAGAGACGTATTGGTATCCATGTAGGAGGAACCTTGCTGATGCTGATCACGGATGCTGAGACACGTTATAAAGCAGGCGATATTATCAAGCTTGAAGTACGCGGAGAGAAAACGCATCTGTTTGATATTGAGACCGGTGACCGTATCCGAGAATAAATTGTACGGATATAGCGGGGCAGATATATTCAGAGCTGCCATATAATTGATAAGAGTAGTATAGTGTGAAATCGACAGTGTGCCGATTAAAAATATAAATATAAAACAGGAGGTAGTGAATTATGAGCAATTTACCAGAGAAAATGAAAGCAATCGTGGCGTACGCACCTGGAGACTACAGATTTGAGATGGTGGATACACCAAGAGCCGGCGAAGGTGAGATGATCCTGAAGGTAGAGGCATGTGGTATCTGTGCAGGCGATACCAAGGCATTTGCAGGAGCTGCAAGCTTCTGGGGATTCGACGGACAGCCGAAGTACATCAAAGAGCCTATGATTCCAGGTCATGAATTCGTAGGTAAAGTTGTTGAGATAGGACCGAATGTAAAAGGCAATTGGAAGATTGGCGACAGAATCTGTCCTGAGCAGATCGTTCCTTGTGGAGAGTGTATGTTCTGTAAGACAGGCCGCCATTGGATGTGTGAAAAACATGATCTGTTTGGTTTCCAGAATAATGTCAACGGCGGTATGGCTGAATATGTAAAATTGACAAAAGAAGCGATTCCTTATCTGGTACCTGCTGATATGCCGATTGAGAAGGCTGCATTGATCGAGCCTTATGGATGTTCTTTCCACTGTGTAGACCGTGCACAGATTAAGACAACAGACGTAGTTGTACAGTCTGGAGTAGGAACACTTGGACTTGGTATGGTTGGCGCGATCAGACAGGCTAATCCGAAGTGCCTCATTGTATTGGATATGAACGATGCACGTCTTGAGAAAGCAAAAGAATTCGGCGCTGATATCGTAATGAATCCTGGTAAAGAGGACGTTGTTGCTAAGATTAAAGAGATGACAGGCGGCTATGGATGTGATATCTATATCGAAGCAAGCGGACATCCGTCAAGTGTACAGCAGGGTCTTGACTGCATCCGTAAGATGGGACGTTTTGTAGAGTTCTCAGTATTCGGAGCGCCTGTAACGGTTGACTGGAGTATCATTTCTGACAGAAAAGAATTAGATCTTCTGGGTGTACATCTGAGTCCATTCTGCTATGACACAGTAATCGAGTGGATCGGCAATGGCAAACTGCCTACAGAGGGCGTTGTAACACATAAATTCCCGCTTGAGAAATGGGAAGAAGGCTTCCATATTGCTAAGACCGGTGAAGGCGGAGCATTGAAGGTTGTTCTCGTACCGGATATGGAAGCATAATAACCAGAATCGTTATAAGCCGGCATTAGAGCTGTTGTTTTGTGGTCGGATCTGATGCCGGCAGACAATAAATCACCTTAGGAGGGTCAAAGATATGCAACGTATAATGAATAATCCAGATGTAATTGTAGACGAGATGCTGAAAGGTTTCCTGAAAGCACACAGTGATATCGTAGAGGCAACTGAGAATCCACGTGTAGTTAAGGCAAAAGACATTCCAGAGGGGAAGGTTGGCGTAATCACCGGAGGCGGCTCCGGACATAAGCCGGCGTTCGTTGGCTATTGCGGAAAGAATCTGTGTGATGCAGTTGCAGTAGGCGAGATCTGTTCATCTCCAACAGCAGCAGCATTCTTAGATGCAGCGAAAGCAGTTGATCAGGGAAAAGGTGTTGCCTGCTTATATGGTAATTATTCCGGAGACAATATGAACGTAAAGATGGCAGTAAAGATGGCTAAGAAGGCTGGAATTACTGTAAAAACCGTAGTTGCAAATGATGACGTGGCATCAGCTCCGAAGGATCAGAGAGAGAAGCGCCGCGGTGTTGCGGGCGAAGTTCTGATGTGGAAAGTCGGCGGAGCAAAAGCTGCAAAAGGCGGAGATCTGGACGAAGTTATTGCAGCGGCACAGAAGGCAATTGACAATACTCGTTCCGTAGGAATCGGTCTTACTCCATGTACACTTCCGGCAGTAGGACATCCGAATTTTGAGATTAAAGACGGAACAATGGAAGTAGGAATCGGTCATCATGGAGAGCCGGGTATAGAAGTATGTGAACTTGAGTCGGCAGAAAAGATGGCGAAGAGAATGGTTGACGTAGTAGTGCCTGATTATCCATTCGTAGAAGGTGATGAGGTAGTAGTACTGGTATCTGGGCTCGGAGCTACGCCGGTAATGGAATTATATGTTCTGTATGATGAAGTTGATAAATTACTTGCAGAAAAAGGTATTAAAACACATAAAGCATACGTAGGAAACTACTTTACATCTCTGGAGATGATGGGAGCGACACTCACAATCATGAAACTGGATGATGAACTGAAAGAGTTGATTGACATGCCTGCGAATGGAATGGGATTAAAACAGTTCTAGATGAAGATTCGCAAGGATACAAGGAGGTAGTTTGATATGAGCATATTCAAGAATGCAGACGGTAAACCTGTACTGCTTAAGATGGTAAAAGGAATCCAGGATAATAAGGCATATCTTGGAGAAGTAGACGGACTTATCGGGGATGGCGACCATGGTATGAATATGAACAAAGGGTTCAGCCTGTTTGAAGAACGTTTTAAAGACGAAGAATTCGGTTTTGCAGAAGGGCTGGATGAGCTTGGAACGATTCTTTTTAATGAGATTGGCGGCTCTATGGGACCTATCTATGGAAATATCTTAATGGGTATGGCAGAAGCTGGTGAAGATCTGGAAGAGATTGGGGTGGCAGATCTGGCGGCGATGCTTGAGAATGGGCTGAAAGAACTGCAGGATATCGTAGAAGCGCAGGTGGGAGATAAGACGCTGGTGGATACTTTGTCTCCGGCAGTAGATGTACTTAAAGCGGCAGGGGAAGCCGGCAAGGACTATAAAGAGGCTCTGGAAGAGATGAAAGACGCCGCGGCAAAAGGCCGTGATTCTACCAAAGATATGGTAGCGAAGTTCGGACGTTCCAGCAGACTTGGTGAGCGTTCGAGGGGTGTCTTAGATGCAGGAGCAACGTCATGCTGCATTATTCTGACAGCAATGGCAGATGGAATTATTGAGTTGTTATAAGATATATACGAACGCGGGATATGAAGGGATTATCCCGCGTTTTTTGTACCATTGTATACAGGAAGCTGTGTTCACTATATGATAAAACCTTCCAGATAAGTATTTTCTTTATTTTAGTTGGACGAACTCTAGTTAAGGATGTATAATGATTTCGTCTATATTTTGGTTAAACAGGAGGTACATATGAACCGGAACTTATATGTAAAAATAGCTTATTGGTACCACACATTAGGAATGACTCAGGACGAAATAGCGAAAAGATTATCTTTCACACGACAGAAAGTGAATCAGATCATCAATTCGCTGCAGGATATGGGAATTGTTACGTTGAATATCCATGGGTATGAGAGGGATAATGTTGAGCTGGAAAGTCGGATTGAAGAGAGGTTCCGGTTGAAAGAGACTATTATCGCTTCGGATTATGGTGATCAGAGTACGGCAATCTACAAGGTTGCGAATGTAGCGGCCCAATATCTGGATGAGGTTATTCAACAGGGACATATTATTGGTGTTTCATGGGGAAGGACACTGGCGGAGGTGGCAAACCAGATGTCGTTCCGACGGCGCAGCGCCTGCCGGGTAGTTCAATTAATGGGAGCGCAGAATATCGAACGTCCGGTAGAGAAATGTGATGAGATTGCCAGAGAGATTGCGAATAAATTAGACTGTCCCAGTTATATACTCTATGCTCCGGTAGTCGTGGAGCATGCAGAGACGAAGCAGTGGCTGTTCCGGGAGAAGAGCATCAGGGCTTCTTATGAATTGATGAGAGAATGTGATATTGCAGTGCTGGGCGTCGGTGAGCTGTCAGAACGGTCTACAATGTGCACCCGCGGGCATATTACAAAGGAAGATGTACGAGTGTTAAGAGCACAGGGATTCGTAGGAGATCTTGCAATGAATCCGATTAGAAGAGATGGAAGTTATGATAATTGTCCTTTGACGGAACGACTTTTGAATGCAGATATGGAATGCCTGAAGAATATTGACAATACGGTGCTTGTAGCAACCGGAGAAGAAAAGATAGAAGCGATTCGGGCAGCGCTTTCTTCGGGGTGTATTGATACCCTGATAATCGATGATACAACGGCGCGTCGTGTAATGGAGGATTTTTAGGAGGATATGGCTAGAATGAAATATATTCTTGGAATAGATGCAGGGACATCGAATGTAAAAGCGGTATTGTTTGATGAAAATGGACAGGAGATCAGTGTAGCCAGCCAAGAGAATGAAACATATAGTGTTGGTAACCATGTAGAGCAGGATATGGATGTAATCTGGGAAAATGTCAAAGCCTGTGTGAAGAGTGTAGTGAATTCCGGAATCACAGACAAAGAAGATATCATTGGGATTGGTGTAACTGGTCAGGGAGAAGGCTGCTGGCTGATTGATAAGGATGGGCAGCCGGTTCAGAAAGCAATCCTGTGGTGCGATGGACGTGCGGTGAGGGAAGTAGACAAGATTACAAAGGACCATCCTGAGATAGGCAGGCTTTATCATAAGACGACAGGGACACCGCCGCTTCCGGGCAATCAAATGATGCTTCTGAAATGGATGAAAGAAAATCGGAAAGAGGTTCTTGACAGGGCAAGTAAGCTTTTGTTTTGCAAAGACTGGATTCGCTATAAGATGACAGGAGATATGAAAGCAGAGATTACAGACAGCCTGACATCTCTGGTAGATGTCAAGAATGGTAAGATTGCATTAGAGCTTATGGAAGCGCTGGATATTGCTGAATATAGAAATTATCTTCCAGATCCCGTCCGTTCTGACGAGGTAGTAGGAGCTATTAAGGATTCCTTCGCAGACGAAGTAGGATTAAAGAGAGGGCTTCCAGTCATTGCAGGCGCATTAGATACATCGGCTACGGCTATGGGGTTAGGCGCTGTTCATGAGAAAGACGTATGCGTAATTCTTGGAACTACTTGTGCAAATGAGATTGTGCTTAAGAAGGAAGACTGTGATTTTGGGGCAGAAAACTCACGATATGAGAAACATCCACTGGGAGATCTGTATGTGGGATTACAGGCGACTTTAAACGGGACACCGAACATAGACTGGATGCTGGAGAATATCGCCAGGACGAAAGATTTTGATGAGATAGACAGAATTGTAGAGAGGACACCGGTAGGATGCGGTGGTGTAGTATTTCATCCGTATATTAGTGTGGCAGGTGAACGGGCGCCTTTCTATCATCCATATGCCAGAGGTAGTTTTTTTGGCATCAGCCAGGTGACTACAAGAGATGACCTTGTCCGTGCCGTGTATGAAGGTATTACAATGTCGATTCGTGACTGTCTGGGTGATGTGGATAGGAATGCCAGGATTTTTCTGGCAGGAGGAGGCGCCAACAGTCTGGTGTGGGCTCAGATGATTGCGGATGTATCAGGTTTGAAGGTCATGATACCGGCGGGAAAAGAACTGGGCGCTAAGGGTGTGGCATTGATGATCGGAGTGAGTCAGGGACTGTACAAAGACTATGAAGAGGCTGTAGAGAGAGCCTGCGCTTTCCAACAAGTATATGAACCCAATCTTGCGAATACGAAGAAATATGACCTGCTCTATGAACTTTACAGGAAAGTAAGGATTCACTATGAAGAGATATGGGATTACAGACATCAGATGAATAAGAAGATAAAACTGATAGGCGAGGAGGAATAATTTGCAATGAAGATATTTTTTACTGCAGAATATAATGAAGAAGAGCTGAAGCCTTTATATGAGATGGGAGAAGTGATCAAAGATGGGTGGGCGCTGGGGCTGCCGAAGATGCCGGAAGACGAACTGGCGGAAAAAGTGAAAGATGCAGATATCATTATTACAAGCTATGATGACATCACTAGAAAGGTAATTGAGAATGCGCCTAATCTAAAATTGATTGCATGCACCAGGGCGACACCGGTAAATGTTGATATGGAAGCGGCAAAGGAACGAGGCATTCCGGTTCTCTACACTCCGGGAAGGAATTCTGATTCCACAGCAGAGATGACGATTGGACTGATGCTCTCCATTGCGAGAAAGATTCCAATGGCTCACGGGGCCTTGAAATCAGGGAAATTCACAGGGAATCCAGAGGCAAAGAAGATCACGAAGGATGGCCTTAAAGTGGATATGATATGGGATATGGATATGGATTCTCCGTATATGGTATTCAAAGGAACCCAGCTGCATGGAAAGACTCTGGGAATTGTCGGATATGGAAGTATCGGGCGCAGGGTTGGCAAGATTGCAAGAGCCATAGGAATGGAATTGTTGATTTATGACCCCTTTGTGGGAGAAATTGACGTAGAGGAGTTCGGAGTTAGAAAGGCCCTGACTCTTAAGCAACTGATGCAGGAGTCTGATTTTGTAACCTGCCATATGAAGATTACGGATGAGACCAGAGGATGTATCAGTCGGGAGATGATTGCCTGTATGAAGCCGACAGCGTATTTTATCAATGCATCCAGAGGAGCCATCTTGGATGAGGAAGCCTTGATTGAGGCACTGCGTAAGAAGAAGATTGCCGGGGCGGCATTTGATGTATATGCAAGCGAGCCGCTGGCAAGTAACCATCCATATGTAACAGAGCTTGACAATGTAGTGATTACACCGCATATTGCCGGGGCGACAGAAGATGTGCTTGTTAATCATACCAGGCAGATTGTAGCAGATGTAAGACGCTTTTTGAACGGGGAGCATCTGTTGTATCAGTATAGATATTAGTATAATCATCAGGAGGAAGAGAAGATGAACAGAGAGAAAGCGACATTAATGCAGATAGAAGTATGTAAGACGGCACAGGCAATGTATCACAGCGGCCTTGTGGCAGGAACATGGGGCAATATCTCTGCCCGTATAGACGAGGATCATATGGTAATTACCCCGACCGGCATGGACTATGAGCGTCTATGTCCGGAGGATATGGTAATCGTTGATATGAATACACTGGAATATGAGGGAAATTTAAAGCCTTCGATTGAAACAGTCGTACATTCTGCAGTGTATAAAGACAGACCGGAAGTAAACGGAATCATGCATACACATTCAACTTATGCTCTCACGGTAGCGTCCGCAAGAAAATCCATACCGCCTATCTGTGATGACCAGGTGCAGATTCTTGGCGGCGATGTAAGACTTGCCGGTTATACCATGCCAGGGACGAAAGAGATGGCGGAAGAAGTAGTAAGGGCGCTTAAGGAAAGGGCTGGAGCACTGATTGCCAATCACGGCGCGATTACTGTTGGACGCACTCTGGCAGAGGCGTATACCGGTTCGCAGGTATTAGAGAAGGCGGCTATGGTGTATATTAATTGCCAGAGTATAGGCGGCGCGGTGGAGATATCACAGGAGGATATTGACTTTTTCCACGATTTCTTTATGAATAAATATGGGCAGCGGTAAGGAAACAGTACTTTAACTTTAGATTGACAGGACTATCAGAAGCGAGGGAGAACTATGGATAAAAGTAACATAAAACTTTTGATATTCGATATGGATGGCGTGATTCTGGACAGTGAACCATTGCATGAGAATGCAAGGCAGATGATGTTTCAAAGGTTCGGCATTGTGCCGGATGAGACATTCCCAGATCCTGTAGGTAATTCCTCCAGTGGTTTCTGGAGGGAAGTTATCAAGAAATGTGGAATTGAAGGAGAACCATATGCTCTTGAAAAAGAGCAGTATCGGTTAGTAGCAAAGCAGGTCGAGGAGAATCATATACCGCCATCAGAAGGTCTCCCAAAGCTGCTTATGTGGGCAAAAAGAAATGATGTGAAAGTCGGGCTGGCATCTTCGTCAACCCGGGTTCTGGTAGACGATGCCCTTCGTCTTCTGAATATCAGCGAATATTTCGATTATACTGTGTCCGGAGATGAAGTGGCGGTGAAAAAGCCCGCGCCAGATGTATACCTGAAAGTCCTTGAGATGGCGGGAATTCTGTCGGAAAATGCAATAGCTGTAGAAGACACCCATACGGGGGTAACAGCTGCCAAGAACGCAGGAATCTTCTGCTACGGCTACAAAAATACTACCTCTGGACCTCAGGACCTTGCCTCTGCAGACGCAATTATCCAAAACCTGGTTGAAATTATAGACAATCTGACAGATTAATCTTATTGAAACTATATGCTAAACATGCGTCACTGGCGAATAAAGTTTGGCATTAAAATTCACGTTAAGATGGGAAATCCATTGCTAAGATACAGACAGTTTGAGGAAGCATCCCCTCAAACTGTCGTCTGATTGGCATTACCCCTTAGGCAGAGAAAAAATGAACTCTGTTCCTACGCCTTCTGTGCTTACAACATTTATGTTCTCTCCATGTGCCTGGATTGCTTCTTTTACGATGGCCAGCCCCAGTCCGGTTCCTTTCTTATCCTTCCCACGGGAAAGATCTGATTTATAAAATCGTTCCCATACTCTGTTCAGAGAGTTTCGTGGTATACCAATCCCATCATCCTTCACAGACGTGTATATCTTATCGCCGCGTTCGGTGGTTTCGATTGTTACGACAGATTCAGGGTCACTGAACTTGATGGCATTGTCCAGCAGATTATAAAGAACCTGCTGAATCTTACGTTTATCTGCATTCACATTCAGGTGTTTGTCCGGGAATATCACTTCTATAGATATCTTTTTCTGTGTACAGGTTCCTTCAAAAGAAGCGGCGACATGCTTGATCATATCGTGGATATCAAATACTTCTTTATTAAGCAGCAGATTCTTTGTGTCAAATTCATTCAGAGTCAGCAGGTCATGAGTAAGGTCTGTCAGCCGTTCTGTTTCGAATAGTATGATCTTCAGATATTTTTCATGCAGCTCTG
>CANSLW010000009.1 GCA_947647815.1 uncultured Dorea sp.
GATTCTATGTAATTCTTTTCGAGGATTCACTAAAAGATCATTAAATCTAATAGCCAGCTTATCATTCGTGACAAATCTGTACTGGGTAAACACAGGCAAGTGCTCTGTGTACACAATATTTTTGTCTTTGTCATATACCACAGTACAGTTCGTCCCTATTGCTTTCTGAGTTCTATCATACTTATAATCGTCTGCAAAGTAGTCCATCTCAATATCTTGAAACTGTGCATCTGTCAAGCTAACCTGCAGTCCTGAATTGAATAATGTTTCAATGGATTTTTTATCATTTTCTCTTTTTATATAAGAATCCGAAGAGACCTTGGAATTATTTACTAAACTAACCGATACAAGATATCGGTCTTTTAATTTCTTAACAGCTACTTCAACATAAATATTCCACCTCTGATTTATTTTAGGACCATTTTTTGCATACGAATTAATGAAACTGATTAATTCTTCCTCACTGCTAAGATGGGAGATTTTTGTTTTTTCATTAACAACAAAACGATAGAAATCCTCCTCATTCTGGATATCTAACATAAGTTGGTCTAAGAACTCTTCCAATGCCTTATTGATTTCATGTTTTTCATCAACATATCCATAAAGTTTATCTTCCTGGAGTATGTCCTTTAGCTTAACATGAATAAAATAATGCTTTTCGGTAATAGACATCTTCTTATAAACCGGCACAAGCTTTATCTCCGTATTTACAAACTTTCCAGGATTAGCTTTGTACGCACTGGCTAACTCATCATAGGATGCAAACTTTTCGTTTGTAGTCTCATATACACTTCTAATAACAGCCTGCCGCTGCTCATCAAGCGTGGGATAAGCCCTGTAAAAGAATTCTCCTTTAGGGCAAATTGTAAGAACCGCATTTTCTATGTCTTTCTCTGAGATGTAAAAATCCACACTGATGCTCTCAATAAAAGTCTTGGAAGAAAAAGCCTTATTCTTTCCTTCCTCATTATTTATAGACATAAGTTTTCCAACAAAAAATGCTTCCTCAGGATTGATACCTACGACCCGTTCCTGATGCTCTCCTGTTATTTCACTCTTAAAATCACGTAATAACTGTTCCGTAAGAATTTCTCGAGCTATCTCCTCTTTTAACCTCATATTAACCTCTCTCAAACAGCTTCTGGACAAAGCTGTATCTTAAACCTATAGAAGAAAAAATCTTATCAGCAAATTCTTCTAATTCATCTCTAAATATCGTCGTTACTATCTTTAATGAAAATGTAAACTGCAATAAATTTTCTGCAGAGTAATCAAGTTCAGTAAAGTCAACCTCTCTTAGCATATCCGTAAACACATGTTCAATCGTTTCATATGTCAAAAGTGATTCCGGGAATGTGCTTTCCGCATATTTAACAAGAATATAATCTCTTAAATTAGCAATATCATCCATATACGATATTCTGCTTATTTCACCAAACAGGTAACATAACTCTTCAAAAGATACTCTTTGATTCTTTGCACATTTTGATAACTCCTCAATAATTGTATCCTCATCTTTTTGAATAACAGTAATCCAAAAATCATCCAAAAGCTTTTTAAGCAGCTTATCAAAATTTCGACCATTCATATTGTCAGAATCTATTATATTTGAACTAACAGCTTCAAACATTGTCGCAATTTCATATACATTCGCTTCAACATTTCCATCTAAGTCAAAATAATCTCCAACAACAACGCCATCGGCATGCAAAGATCCCGAACCTGAAATCCCTTCGCCTGCCATAATATTCCCATCAACAAAGCATTCATCAGCTACAACCAACGCATCTTCAACCATCACTGAACCTTGTACTTGGACTGTATTCCCTGTAAGAAACTTTGTCAGCACATCCTCATCACACTGCATATCCCCCACCCAAGTTCTTCCAGTGCATACCAATTTATGGCATCTCACTTTCTCTGCTTTCAAATTCCCATTAACGACAAGTTCACCATTCACTTCCACTGCTTCCGCTTCCAAGTCTCCAATGATAATTAGATCATAATTGGCATAAATTTTTCCGGCACATAGTTTTGATCCTGTTACAACATACGTCTCGCTGAAAAACAGGTCATCTGATGTTTCGACCGCCTCTGTTATATTTGTATCTCCAACTAAAATATCTGATGTTTCGTATTGAATCAATTTTTTCTCCTATCCTTCCTCCATTGCGTCTAAAAGCATTTTTATATAAAGTGACTCCTCCTTATCTTCCGGTTGAATGATATACAAGAGGTCTCTTGCTCTTGTACATGCAACATAGAGCATCCGAATATTGTTTTTAATACTTTCTATCGAATCACCATGCTCGTCCAACAGTCGTATATCATTTTCATCTAGATATTTTGTCTTATCATAATCTCCAAATGGTTTTAAACCGCATACGATAACAGTTCTAAAATCTAGCCCTAATACCGATTCAAATGAAATCAATCCAACACCGTCATTTGCACCGTATCTAACTGCATTCGCATTTTGGCTGGTATACATCATGCTATGCGGAATATTTCCGGCATTCATCTCAATCAGCAAAAAACTCTCTAAGTTATAATAATTTTCCTGCCATCCTTTCATCCTTTTGGAATAGGTTTTATGATATATGACAACGGCTATTTCATCATAAGGAATTCTGTATTCATCATGGGCTTCGTGTATCGCCTCTATCACACTCTTTGCCTCTGCTCTCGAAGTGCGTGCTCCAATCCGTTTTACGAATGTACCGATTCCATTTCTAAAAGCTTTTCCCCTTAAAAACATATCCGGGTCCACAGCTCCGCTTCCAGGCAGTATTCCATAGATCTTTTTTGCATAAGATACATAACTATTTATATAGCTATTAACTTCTATACAATTTCTATAATTTTTTTCTATTCTTATACTTTTATTCCCGCCTCGGTAATTCGGATATCCCGCACCGGCATTCCACGGAGCAGTTCCTCTTTTCTGCCGCTTTATAATTTCTTGAGTCTTATCGCCACAAATTACGAATAAATGCTCGCCAGAGTCTTTGTTCTCCAACAAATTAAAACACAATTTATACCACTCTTGTTCAAAAAGCTGTACTTCATCTATAAAAATACCATAGTACTTTTCTTTAATGTATCCCTGGTTAAACCTTGCAATCGTATCTTGCGGCCATAATTCAATATTTCCGTTAACATAGCTTCCGCTTTTTTCCATTAACTGCTTGCACAGTTTATGAAATGTTACACATTCAACATTTCTTTCTCTTAATCCTGCTCTATCTATATACCATGCATATAAAGATTGTAATTGCTTGTTTCTACATGTAATCAAAAACTTTTTATCAGGATTCATCTGTGCCGCCTTAAAACATTTTGAGATCAGAATAACACTTTTCCCACTGCCCGCACATGCCAGAATCAATTGATCTCCTTTTAGTATCTTATTCACAATATTAATCTGTTCCTGATCCAGCATAAACGCTCTCACAGCTACATCATCCGGCGTAACAATAAGCAGTTCATCATCCGCACCTCTATAAGCAGTTTCATCTTCTACTCTGCTTACTCTTATCGTTGTATACTCCGGTGCAATCCTCTGCATAATCGCATTCACAGAATTTCCGTCTATTATTTGTGGATAAATCGAACAATCCCTTTCCTTCTTCTCAAAATATGATTTCATCTTGCCCGAAAAATCTCTTTTCAAGTCCTGAATATCATTCTGAAACAAACAACATGTCTCTACAAACTCCTTAAACTCACCTTGAAACGAATGACTGTTAATCTTCTCAAGATTCGGAAAAACACATATATACGAATATCCGATCGACAATAACCCGTCTTTACCAATCAACGCTTTATTTGTACACAATTTCTTTCTAACGGCTGTATACGTCCCCGTGTATACTCCGTCATAATAAATCTTCATAACAGTTTCAAACATCGCAGGATCAGTAAAGGTGTCGAAAAACTTTACCAATAACACCCCCTTATCGAAAATAACGATATGTTGTTTTTCTCCTTCAATCATTGCGGCATTCGTATTTAGTAAAAGATAACCAAAATCCTCCGCCGACTCCGCATATCGTACAAATAATTTCTCTACTCTTGTCAATCCCTGCTTTTGATATTCACTTGGTACTATCTCCATAATTATTTCTTCCCATTCAACGCTTCAACTATTTCTTCAATGATTTCATCTACAAGAAACTTAGACAATTTTGTCGATAAAATATCACTTATAATAGCCAAAATTCTTTTGTTTTTCCGCCCCACACTTGATCTGATTTTATTTATTTTATAATTCGAACTGGCAGATACCTGTTCCGTAGTAACATGAATTCTTTCAATGAGTTCCTCTTTCTTTTCGACTAAATCGTCTCTTATCTTTGTACTTTCAAGTTTATCTGCACTCTGCCCCAGCTGTTCAATAAGTTTCTTTTTATCAACCGCTGAATTAAATCCCTCCTTCAAATCACACTCAGCCTCTGTGATTGTTCTCTCTACTTCTCTTATCATCTTAGCAGATACGTCATTTCTCTTACCAGATGCTTCTCTTATCTGCCTGGAAATATCGCTGCCAATCCCTTCTCGAAGTTTTTCAATAAACTTAAAGTAAGCTTCATTTTGTTCAAAATCATCCCGTCGGGCATTCGGAATCAATTTATCTGTCACAACAAAAATTTCACCTTGAACCCATCCATTAAATCTGCTTTCTTTAAAAATTAGATTCATGGTTCTTGAATCACCGATTAATATATTTCCTTTTCTTATGCGCATTCCGGAAATCATAGATTCTGAAATTGTGCCAAGCCATCCGCTTTCAGCATACCATCCATAAGCAAAGCATTCTTCATCTACAATCACATCAAAATAATGAATTCTGTTTATCACATCTTCTTTTCGCTTATTTCTATCCGCATGGAATCTATGTCTGTTAGGTTTACAGACTGGCTCAAGTGATCTGTAGTCCGATCCTAAAAACAATGGAAATTCCTCAATTGTATATCCCTTCTCTTCCACATGTCTGTGTACGACTGTACTGTAATAGAAATTTTTTTTACTATAGGGAACAGGCGCCACCTGACTTATGTACTCTCTAACTTTATCCACATTTAATAAATCTGAAAAATCAGACACTTCTTCTAACTCAACCAAGAAGTAATGTTGATTCTTTTTTTCGTTTTCCACTGATATTGTCGTTATTTCTTCCAGAACTGTATTCAACCGGTATTGCTCATACTCTCCCGGAATGAGTAATTCACGCAATCTCTTGCAATCAAATTGAACAATTGTCTTTTTATCTTCCCCTGCTGCCGAAGTTACAAATCTTAAAACATTACAATAACTCATTCCTCCCAAGCGGCCTATTCCGCGAAATCCACGATTATTACTGCTTGTTTTGCTTGAATTACCTATATTTAATAATTTTGAAGGAGCTTTACCCACAGGGATACCCAACCCATTATCACGAACTGATATTATTGAATTTTCTGCATCTACTATAATGTCAACCCGCATTCCTTGTTCTTCTATCACGCCCAATGCAACCGCTTCTTCTAACGAATCAACACTATTTTGTATATACTCTCTGTAAACAATCTTCGGTTCTGAATACATTCCCGTTGTCAAAGACTCCAATGTATACTTGCCGATTTCTACGTTTATTGTCTCTTCCATGTTATCTTCCTCACTATGAAATTCCTCTTATGTATTTTCCAGGCTTTACTCTTTTGCTTTGAATCTTTTCTACATTTTCGTTAATAAATCAATATCTTCCCATTTTATAACACACTAAAATCTTAACCTCTCTATTGATTGCTCTAGTTCCTTGACATCCAGAGGTTAACATTAAATTAATCCGAACATTTCAAAATCCACTTCTATATTCAATCTCTTACATTAATTTATACTATTTATAATTTTAAAGCATAGTACTCTTTATGTCTATTGTTTATGTCGATTTTTCTCTAATTTTATCTTCTACAATATTCCATTATTCAATTTTGTGAAATTACCTTTATAAGTTTCAGGAACTCATCTATCTTATGCACATTAAAGGAATCTCCATAGACAGGTTTCACCCTTGCAAGATTAATGGTCCTTTATCGGACACACAATTCGATGTTACCCATAAGAAAATAGCAGTGAATCTATTTCTGACTCACTGCATAAATATGACTATAATTTCTTATTTTTCATTTCTGATGCTCAAGAATCCATTTCAGAAGATCTTCAAATTCTATTTCACCTGCTGCAACGCCAATAATTTCTTCATAAAGTTCCTGCTGTGTATATTGAATCTCAATCCCATTTAAGGCAAGAAAAACCAACATTGCATGTGTTCCGATTCTTTTGTTTCCATCAATCATAGCATGATTTTTAATCAAACCATATCCCAGTCGAGCTGCCTTTGACTGTACCGTTGGGAATAGTTCCAGGTCTCCATAAGACTGAAAAGGTGCTTCTAATGCTGACTCAAGCAACCCTTCATCCCGTATTCCATCACTTCCTCCTGTTGTTTCAATCAATTGGGAATGAAGTAATATAATTTGTTTTTTTGTTAATTTAATCATTTTGCCAACGCTTTATATACTGCATGATTTTTTTCAATCAGACGCTTGGAAATTGTCAATACATCGTCGTCTTGCGCATTTACATCTGCATCTGCCTGGCTAAAATCAATGACAAGATATCTGGGAACATTATTTTTCAAGATTATTGCAGTTCCAAGTTCATCCACAAGTCTTGCAACCTTAGAAAAATTCTGATTAGCTTCTGTAATAGAAACCATTGCATTTGTGTTAATCTTCATAGCTATCATCCTCCATGCATATACTGTTTCTATTATATCCAGCTTATAGGACGAATTCAACCTATTTTATTCAAATTTTCAGACTAACCACATCTATACTTCCCCTTACACAACACAATCTCCGGCCTGACCGGACATCCGCCCATACATGCCGTCCTCTTCTCGCATCCCGGACAAGCCGTCTTAAAATGTTCCCGAAAATCCTCGAATTCCCTACTATTCCAAGCCTCTTCAATCGTATAATTCCTAAGGTCAACTGCCCATCGCATTTCCTGATTATCGAAGCTGCACGGCATCATCTTCATGTCCGCCGAGATATATGCCGACCATCGTGCGCCTTCGCACGTATCCAGACTATCCTCAGCTATCTTCCCCCTCTTATCACTCCTATTATCACTTCTAAGATTGACCAGCGCCGGCACCGTACACGAATCAAACCCAATCTTGTAAGCCGTCTGATCAGAAGCCGCCAGTTGAAGCAAACTCCAAAATTCCTCATGGTCATCCGTAATAACATTCTCACTTTTCCCAAGGCCAACCGGTTTATGCAAAAGAAATACAATAGCATTAATACCTTCCGGAAAATCGTGAGAACGTAACCGCTCCACTGCCTCATGCACCGTAAATTTATTCAAAACATAATGAATATTCGTTTTTACCTCGGCTTTTGCCAAAATCTGAATCGCTCTTCTGCTATATTCACTGCGATACCAGCTTACTGCTACTGCGCCGCAATATTTGCTGCAAAGGCGAGCCTCTTCTTCTGTGATTCCAAAACCTGAAGTCGTAAAATTCGGCACAATTCCCTCTTGCCTGCAGATTTCAAGAATCTCCTGAAAATGCTCATGCTGATCCGGGTCGCCGCATCCGCCAAGTGCAAACTGGTATGTCTGCTGCCTGCACTGACGCACTATATTTTCAAAATCCCGAAGATGCATATTCGGTTTGCTCTGATGCAAGCCGTCCTGATAGCACTCAATCCCCGCCTTGATACAAAGACCACTCTGCCCGTGGCTGCAATGTCCCATAATACCAATATCCAGTAATTCCGGGAAGGATGCCATAAACGGATCAACACCGGTATCTATCCCGTTTTTTATGATACCTGTCCGGAGATATCTCCCTGTTTCCGGGTCAAAAAGGGAGATAAAATCCTTTTCTTTTCGTGTCTTCATCTTCATCCCATGCCCTAATAACTGAGATCGCCGTCTATGATTTCAAAATCCTTTTCATCAGCGTCGCTTAATCTCTTCCAAAGCCTCTCATATAAAGACGCATAGTCATACTCGCAGCATTCAAACATAATACTATCACTATATACTACTTTTCCCTCTTTCAACGCTTTACGAATTTCCTTCTGCTGCCGTTCATCCCCGATATAGTTCTCATCAAAAACCTTTAGAATCTCTTCCTCTTTGCTGTCGGGTGAAAGCAGTTTTTCACCAAGCATCTCTTCCTGTACAAACTTGACGATGATTTCTTTGAGATGTTCTGACATCTCTTCCTTTCTGGCAATAATAAAACTACTGCTGCTTGAATTCGTCACAAAATCTGATCTGATTTTCATCTAATTGTCCCTCCATCCTTTGATTTTTATCAATCAAAAGTGTAACATAGAAATCCGACATAATCATTGTAGCTGTAGTATAATCATACCTAATGCCTGCAAAAATGTTCATCCTTTATACAAGACTGTTCATATACCAAGCTGGTTATCATTCAGCATTCACATATTTCTATATCAAGTGCCATCGCATCTGCCGTCATACGCTTCCAGGCAATCACCTTTTCCTGCCTAATCGCATACACCACATTGCCATAGCTTACAGAAAATCGTCTTGATTTCTTATTATAGATACCTGTCTGCCATGACAACCGGTTATTCTTATCTTTCCAGACATAGACGCAGATTGTCTGGTCCCTTGGATATCCCTGCTCAGAAGTAAGTTCAAATCCATCAAACCCAAAGAGAGATTTCCTTCTGAACATGCCACAAAAAAATAATTTGATTCTCTTCCATATTGACTGCGAATCGGAACGTTCTTCCGACAAGTCTTCTATAGGCAGCACAGTCTGCTCCATCACCTCAAACTCTTTTATCCTCACTTTCTTCCTTTCCCTTTCAGCCGGATTCCCACTATTACTGTGGAGGGCATATTCCTCCGGTTTGTATTCATAGTTTTTGATAATGCTTAATGCATATCGAATATTCGTATCTTCACAGGAAATATTCTGAATGTGAAATCCCTGTACAAATTCTCTGATGCCATTCTCTCTAACCACATAATTATTGTGATATAGCTGAACATGTCCCTTCCTCGGCAGCTCTTTGATACGCCAGGTATCTTCTCTATGCCATATTGTCATAGTGTCGTGAAAAATCCGTGTCGTCATACCATACTCAACATATATACTGCGGATTTGCTCATCCGTCATCCTTTCCTTCTCAAAAAATCGCAGATACCTGTCTATTTCTTCCGGATCTTTTGCTCCGGCAACGATATACGCCTGAGTCATACATGTCCGGCACGGACGAAGCGCTGAAATATATTCACTTGACCATCCCAGGTCGTCATCCGTAATTGTCTTTGCACAATCGCAATGCTTATCATGAATCTCCTTCGAATGTTTAGAATACAGATATTTAATTTTCGGATTGCTCACAATTCTATGTCTGGTTTCGGATTCTTTTTGAGTTGGAAATATTACATCTTTCCGGCTCATAAATCACCTTCTCCCTTCTCGTGTGCTGATCTGTTGTTCTACATCTTGTCATCAAACTTCTAGTATACAATTCATAAAAAATCAAAGTCAATCCCATAGTGCAAAGAAATATTCTTTCCGAATATCCCATGCTTTATCCTTACACATATGAACCTCACTCTACCCCGCCCGAAGCTGCCGGAACTTTTCACAATATAGAATAACGCGCCGGTCCATCATGTCCTTTGGCATTCTGTAATCAAACTCTCTATCCCCTTTCAAAATTGCGTCCACCGGCAGGCGAAAGAGTTCACTCAATGCATATAAGTTATCTATCGTCGGCATATTTCTTCCGTCAAGCCAATGGTAAATGCTCTGAGGAGTGCTCAATTCCAGAAACTCCTGGACATTCTTCACAGTCATTCCTCTCATCTGCATAATCTCCTTGATATTCTGACCGGTTCTTTTCATATCAATCACAGGATATCTTCTCTTCATATCAACACACACTCCTTGTTAACTCTACTATTGTCAAATATACATTTTCCTTTTATTATACTTCTAATTATGACATCCTGTCATTGTACTTGTAGTTTAATTTCAGCACTGGAAAAAAGCACCGCCTCATGGTAGAATAACTATTAACATAAAATCAGAATTGGAGGTAACTAAGATGGCTAAGAGCGATAGATTCGAGAGAGTTTATTCACAGGGAACCCTGAATGTTATGGAAATCTGGGTAGATAAAGAGACTGGTGTGAACTATGTATTTCACGTAAGCGGCAATGCCGGCGGAATGACACCGCTATTAGATAGAGAAGGGAAGCCGGTTATTTCTACGCTTGTAAATTAATAAATCCTTTTTGCCCGTAGGGAACATTATCAGGCTATGGTATTGTCTTATTCATTCCATAGCCCCTGTCCCCTAATATATCCGTGATTTCTTATTCCAATTTCTGCTCATCCATTTTGACAACTCATTGTCTTTCATAGGACTTTCTTGCATCAACATTTTTACCGGCTGATAACTTTACATGAAAAATTTTCGTAAAAAATTTACGCTGAACTTTTGCAGATTATAAGTCCAGTTTCATATAAATTGACGATTCCACAGGACTGTCGTTATAACTCGATATTTCATAAAAACCATACGCCTTATATAGAGAGACAGCACTTTTCAAAAACGGAAGTGTATCAAGCAGCATGTGTGAATATCCTATTTCTTTTGCATCTTCTATGAGACGCTCCACAAGTTCTCTGCCTATATGTTTCCCCCGAAAAGCAGGTCGGACATATAGTCTTTTCATTTCGCAATTTTCCTCATCTATTTTTCTCATCCCTATACATCCTGCCAACTCTCCATGGTAAAATGCAATATATAATCTTCCGCCGGGCAATCCATATTTTGTATCCAAATGTTGTAACTCTTCATCATAATGCTGAATTTCCAGATATTTTTGAAACGAGCTATCGCCTGCTATCAGCATTTTTGTGTATTCAGAAAATAATATATGAATCTCCTCCGTGAAATTATATGCGGGTTTTATCGCTAAATCCATATCCTCAAACCTCCAAACTTTGGATAATCAGCTAATCATAATCTCTGCATATGAAATACAAGATGCATCTGCATATGAACATTATCCAAAGTCTTTTGCTTCAATTTATTCATCCCACTCACAAGTCTTACACTTTCCACCCCAACACTTCTTACCAACACTTCTTATCAAGCTTAGTCATCTACACGCTGCAGGTCATCTCATGCCATTCTTCTTTGCCCCAGCTGGAATTGGCAATACCTCTATCCACAAAACCGAACTTCTTATACATCTTTACCTTGTTAGCAAGGCATGTCAAGTGGAGCATATCACGGCCCTTTTCACGCTCTCTTCGGCAGTACTGATAGACAATCTCTCTTGCCAGCCCCTGCCTTCTATACTCAGGAATCACGTCCAGTCCAAGCAGCATAATATGCTTTCCATCCGGATCATACAGACTGGCATCAGTAAAAAACTCATCTCTGAACTGGCATTCCTTTGTGGATAACCCATTGAGAAATCCGGCAATCCTACCGGTAGACTTATCGACTGCAACTAAAAACAATTCCGGAGCGGCTGCAACGCGCTCTGCCATATCCTTAGGAGAACATGCTTCATTTGGCGGAAAGCAAATCTGCTCTATCGCAATCGCCTGATCCACTTCATCCTGACGGATATTCCTGAATTCAAATCTTTCCATCAAATCCTTGTCTGCGAGATTATATTTCTCCAAAAGTTTTCTCGCTCTGACTTTTCCCTCTTCCGATAAATAGCATATCTTGGACTTATCGGGCTGAAACAACAGCTCCTGCTCTTCAAGTTTCCCAAGAGTATCAAAGTCATATCCCTTCCAGCTTGGCTCCATGAATTTGCTTCCATACTCACTGCTTTCAGGAAATCTATTCAAATATAAAAGCATAAGGGTAAGCTCTTCTATTGCCTGCTCCCTGCTCTTCTTTTCATTCATAGTTCATTCTATCCCTTCTTCAATTCTTTATATAATAGAAGGCCTCTATATCTCTACACAATCTTCGTATCTAAATCTCACCTTGTCTTAACGCTTACTTTTTTACCAGAAAATGCAATTCCAAATTTCAAAATATCACGGATACCATCTTCCTTCATTTCAGCGTCATATCTCATTTCATCAATCTGAGCCAGTGCTTCATCTGCAAGTCGGGCAAGTGCCTTCTCATTCAATTCCTTTTTCCACTTAAGCTCCATAATAATTCCAGGATATCTTTCCTCTCTGGGAATCAGGCTAATATCATATCGTCCATCTCCAGATTCTCTGTTAGATTTAATCTTGTACTGATTATCCATCAAAGCAATCAATCCCAGCACCAATCCATGATAGAATCCTTCTGCACCAGAGTCGTAAAAGCTGATTGATTTATCCATGTATTCTGCAATAGCTTTCTGCAGTTTCTTATAATCATTCGTATAAAGGCTTTCTGCGATCTTATTTGCAGTAGTTCTTGTAATAGCTCCAATCTGCAACAAGCGGGATAAAATCTCGCTCTTGAAAACAGCTGCTATCTCTCTGTTCGGTATTGATACTTCACACATATAAGAACCATCTGCCTGCAATTCTTTCTTCGGAGTCTTCAAATATCCGGCAACTAATAAGAGACTGTATATATTCGCCGGATCTTCAGAAAGAGATCTATAAACGACATTCTGATCAATCCTTGCAATGACCCTCTCGCCTTGCAACAGCGAATGTAGTCTTTCTGTTATATCATCATCAGCTATCTTCAGAACATCTCCAAGAATTTCGTTCTTTCCGGTATTTACCCAATAAGCCTGCGGAATACAACCCTTTGAAATATAGTTAATTACTGACCATGGATTATAGATTTCTGCATGGCCAAACAAATATCCGTCATACCAATCCTTCAGCTCATTTTCCTTCTTCGATACTCCGTAATAACTAAGCATCTCTGACACTTCTTCTTCAGTAAATCCAAAATAATTATCATATTCATCGTCCATAACAGAATTCACCGTCAGGTTATTTAGTCCACTGAAGATGCTCTCCTGTGCGATCCTAAAAATACCAGTCAGGAAACCATAAGTAAGATTCTTGTTATCCTTAAAAGCTCCTGAGAAAAAGTTTCTCATAAATCCAATTATCTCATCATAAAACTCCTTGGAATAACCTTCTTGAATAGGTGTATCATACTCATCAATAATAATGATCGGAGCTTTGCCATAATGCTTTGTAAGCATCTGTGACAATTTCGCTAAAGACGCAGCCAAATCAACCTCGGTGGCCTCTCCATTAATAATCTTAGCAAAATAGGTCTTTTCATACTCAGCAAGCTTATCGCTGTTAGCAAGTTCCTGGTGTCTTCCAAACTCTTCCTGAAGAATATCTCTGATCTTATCAAGCGTTGCTTTCCAGGAGTCAAACATCACATCCTTGAAAGTAAGGAATACAACTGGATATTGACCTTGTTGTTTACGATATTCTTCCCCATATTTCCAGATTGCTTTATCTTCAAAATATTTACTTGTATCTTCTTTTGATATTTCAAAAAAGACTCTGAGCATATCCATGTTCAACGTCTTTCCGAAACGCCTTGGTCTTGTAAACAGAGAAACTAGTGGCTTCTGATCAAGGAACTCCTTAATCAACAAAGTCTTATCTACATAGTAATAATCAGCCTGTGCCCGAACATAGTCCGAAATACCGATAGGCAATGATTTATTATTGGCAGTCCTTTTCTTTACATATTTTCCAGAAGACACTCGCCTATCAGCAGGTCTGACTGCATCATCAGGAACGAGCCATTTTCTTCCTTCCTTAATAGCGCCAGGAATCTTCCCTTTGTTACACAAATCATTTATTGTACGCTTAGAAAGCTCCCATTCAATTGCGAATTGTTCACTGGACTTCATAAAACATCTCCTTTGAAATTAGAGTTTCTTACCTTGCTCAAAGCATACAATATTTCGAGCGAAATATCAATTTATTTTTGATTTTTCGCTCGAATTTGTCTTTTCGCCCGATAATTAATGCCGAACCATGCTATATCCCTAATCTGTTTTGCCATTCGGCATCGAATATCGAGAACAGATGTCTTTTATCTTCCACAGCACTTTTTATATTTCTTCCCGCTTCCGCAAGGGCATGGATCGTTCCGCCCAATTTTCGGCAACTCTCTTCGAAACGTCTCTACATTGGATTTCGGCAACTTTCCATCCATCATATCCCAGACAGACCATTCCGCCTCCTCTTCTTCCTCTTCAAAGCATATCTTCTCTTTGAACTTTGTCATTTCTTCCATCGTAGACAGAATCAGCTTCACCGACTCATCTTTCGGATATGCCTTTTGAATATCCTTGAAATATCCCTCGGCTTCCTCATACTTTTCCTTTTGAATGAGTTCTGTTCCCAGAAGAAACTCTAACTCGTAATTTTTGCATCCGATTTCCTGAAGAATCTCCTTCAGTTCTCCTATCCTCTCATCATCCGACGCATAATGGACAGCCTCAAATATTCTCGACTGCATATCCTGCGGCATCTCATACAGATGTGTCTTTGCCATAATTTTCTTTACCGGTTTCCAGTTTCCATAGATGCCCAGCTCCAAAGGCGAGACACCCGTAAGCCTGGCGTACTCTTCTCTTGAATACCCCTTAAGCGCCGGAATTCCGGTGGTCAGACATACTCCGAAAAAGTAATCCCAGAAACTCACGTAACACTCGACAGACTGCAGCATATGCAGCCTGCGGACTTTCTCCCACAATACCTCTGCCCGCTCTCCATTTCTGACCGCATAATAATCCTCGTGCAGATACTCTTCTGTCTCCTCATCATTCAGTCCATATACATATGTCACATATTCATAATACTCCGACCATATAGGATATAGTTCCCCATACCCTTGCAAAGCAGTTTTTCGCTCCTGCGGTGAGAATGAACGGTATTCGATCTCCACACCGGTATCCCTCTGTTCTATGAACACCTTATCCATATTGATCGGATACTCAGCTATATACGCGCTGCCATTCTCACTTTCCGCTGTCTGAAGCGAACGGCTAAGCGTACCCGCAAGATAGACACACCTTAATACTTCCTCTTTCTTTACGGAGGGTTCGAAATATTCCTGATATTTTTCACAGAAAACATCCAGTTCCATCATGCTATAGAGATGGAGCAGGCTGTTGGTTTTCTCAATTCTCTGTTGACATCTTTTACAGATACGTATCCATTCAGCCTGGGAATACTGGTTCAGCAATCCTGTTGCCTCCGCTGCCGGATACAATACGATATATTGATTGCGATTCACCTTTTCTTCACTGATATCAAAGAGCCCTAAAGCAATCGCCCTCTCTACCGCCGCCTGGTCCGGCAGCTCGTTAAGCGCGCCATTAGGAGCCTCTACAAGTTTCATCAGCTCTTTCAATTCCGTCCAATCAAAAACATACGCCAGATACTCCGGATGCTTTTCCAACTCTTCCCAAAACTTTTCCACACACTGTCCGACACCATCTGTCCCCTCTATATCCGCTCCGATGTATTTGCAGTATTCCTGTGCTCCTTTGAGATTTAGCTCATTAAGAAGCTCCACACTGCTTTTTTTGCTGACGTTCTTTAAGAACTTCCCGCTCCATGACATCCTGTTTTTGTCATAAAGGAACACCCATCGGCGGACTTTTCCAGCCAGTTCTGAGAGTTGCGTCTCTTCTATGAATCCCATTCTTTCCGAGTGTTTTTGAACCTCTTTCTTCAGCTCTTTAAAGTTCATCTTGGAGAATCTACGCATTGCGTCCTGAAACTTAATCTCATCTAAGAGTTCTCCGCCGTCCTTCGTTTCTCTCTGGACTGGAAAGTGCATCTTTTGAAGCTTCTGATTCACCTCATCCATATGAAAAGGAATTCTGAACGTTCCGTCTTCATTCCCCCATACTCCTCCTGAGTCTTCTTCAAAACTGTCTCCTTTATGCTTTACTACCATAGCGCAGCGCGACTGATAATCCGGGTCTTCCTTCTCAAACACAATCTTATGTCTCCAGTCGTCACCGAAATCATAAATATAACGGATAAATCTACATTCTCTTAAAAATTCGTCAATCCGTACTTTCTCCTCGCTTACTCCTCCTGCTCCATGCTCATCTTTCATCACAATGCGGATTCTCCCGTCGGGAAGCATAAATTCATGCAGATGTTCATCTTCCCACTGAAATACTGCCTGCAGTATCCTGTGAAGACTCTTGAAATTAATCTTTTCCGGCACCACTATTCTCCGCCACACCGGAGGATGCGTATTCTCTATCGTTACTTTTATGACATATCCCGCCATGTTTTATCTCCTGTTCTTTCACCGATTTGACCAATTCTCCAATTACTGCTATCAGCTTATCATTGTTTGTACGTTAACACAAGTTTTAATATTCTGAACTAAGCAGAAAATCCGCTATGTGCATCGTCTTAATACCCTCATAGTTTCCTCCTGCAAATTCATCTGCCCTGAGTACATATTTCGGGTAATTATCGTGTATATCAAGCAGACGGTTGTATTCACGTTTTTCCGTTTTTTCTGAACCTATCTCCTGCGTAACCTGTACATAAAGTTTTTCATTCTGTCTTACCGCCACAAAATCGATTTCTCCGTCATTTGTTTTTCCAATATGAACAGTGTATCCTCTGCGGCAAAGCTCCAGGTACACAATGTTTTCAAGGCTTGCAGCAACGCTGTCCGCATTATAGCCGAGCACACTATACCGCAGGACATGATCTGCAAGATAAAACTTCTCCTGTGTTTTCAGTATTTCTCTGCCCTGCAAATCATATCTGGAACAACGATGAAGCAGGTACGCCTTTTCCAGCTTCTCAAGATAGCTGTACACAGTTTCATTATCCAACGTCCTGTGTTCTGATTTCAGGTAATCGGAAATCGACTTTGCGGAAAATGTGTTTCCGACATTTTGGAAAGTATATTTGACTACCCGCTCTAACTGATCTATTTTCCTGACTTGATTACGTTTCACAATGTCGGAAAAAATAGTTGAGTTATAAATATCACGAACAATTGTGTATATCTCGTCCTGCGAATACTTCTGCAAATGAGTTGCCGGAAACCCGCCCAAACGGACATACTCTGCAAGCTCGTCTCTTGGATTGCCAACTGTATCGTATTTTCCCTTAAACATCAGATATTCTGAAAAAGAAAGGGTAAAGATACGAAAAGCAATATATCTTCCGGTCAGGTAGGTTGAAATCTCCGAGGACATCATACAGGAATTAGAACCTGCCACATACAACCCTTCTATTTTTCTACTGCCTCATTTAAACATCGAAGCGCGTTCAAACTTCTTGGATAACCAATATATAGAAGGCATGGCCAAAAACAGCAACCTGTTTTCAGCCATGCCCCACTGCCAGTCAATCTATCGTCTATATATCCTTATTCCATCTTCTCCATCGCCTCAGCCACAGCCGCCTCGCAGCTTCTCATCGCCAGGATTGTCTTATCAAAGAGCTCATCCAGCTCCCATCCAAGACGCTCCGCCCCCTGAGAAATCACATCTCTTGAGCATCCTGCCGCGAATCTCTTGTCCTTGAACTTTTTCTTCAGGCTCTTAACTTCCAGATCCATCGTGCTCTTGGACGGACGCATCAGTGCACAGGACCAGATAAGCCCTGTCAGCTCATCAGCCGCAAAGAGTACCTTCTCCATCTCATGCTTCGGCTCTTCCTCGCTGCACAGCCCGTATCCATGAGAGCAGACAGCGTATATCATATCTTCGCTTACCCCTGCCTCACGCAAAAGTTCCGGCGCTTTCTTACAGTGCTCCTCCGGATAAAGCTCAAAATCAATGTCATGGAGAAGTCCGGTGATTCCCCAGTATTCTTCTTCCTTCTCATATCCCAGTTCCTTCGCAAACCAGCGCATCACGCCTTCCACAGTCAGGCCGTGCTGGATATGGAACGGTTCTTTATTATATTTCTTAAGCAGTTCTAATGCCTGCTCGCGGGAGATACTGCTTTGTCTTGCAGGACCGTCAGCCTCATCTTTTCCAGACTTTGCCTGACCAGAAGATTTCTTATCCAGGCTCTTCATGGTCGGAAAGGCGAGCACATCGCGAATCGCAGCTGCCCCGGTAAGTAACATGCACATCCTGTCGATTCCGAATCCGATTCCACCTGTCGGCGGCATTCCAATCTCAAGCGCATTGAGGAAATCCTCATCCGTCGTATTCGCCTCTTCATCACCCTGCGCCAGCAATTCTTCCTGCGCCTTAAACCGCTCTCTCTGATCAATCGGGTCATTTAACTCAGAATACGCATTTGCCATCTCCCAGGTATTCATGAATAATTCAAACCGTTCTACATACTCCGGATTCTCCGGTTTCTTCTTCGTAAGCGGTGAGATCTCAATCGGATGATCCATTACAAATGTCGGCTGAATCAGGTGCTGTTCCACGAACTCTTCAAAGAACAGGCTTAAGATGTCACCCTTCTTATGACGCTCCTCAAACTCAACATGATGCTCCTTCGCGAGCTCTCTTGCCTGTTCTAACATCTCTACTTCATTCCAGTCAACGCCTGTATATTTCTTCACGGCATCTACCATCGTAATCCGCTCGAACGGCTTGCCAAGATCCATCTCCACGCCGTTATATACGATAGTCGTAGTTCCTAAGACTTCCTGCGCCACATGGCGGTACAGGTCTTCTGTCAGATCCATCATTCCGTTATAATCCGTATATGCCTGATAGAGCTCCATCAACGTGAACTCCGGATTATGCCTTGTATCCAGGCCTTCGTTACGGAACACGCGGCCTATCTCATATACTCTCTCAAGTCCGCCTACGATAAGACGCTTCAGATAAAGCTCCAGAGAAATACGAAGCTTGAAGTCCTCATCCAACGCATTAAAATGCGTCTCGAACGGCCTTGCCGCCGCTCCGCCTGCATTGCTGACAAGCATCGGCGTCTCTACCTCAAGGAAGCCCTGTGCGTCCAGATGCCTTCTGATCGTGCTGATAATCTTAGAACGCTTGATGAATGTATCCCTCACCTCCGGATTCATAATCAAATCCACGTATCTCTGACGGTAACGGATATCCGTGTTGGTCAGTCCATGGAACTTCTCCGGAAGAATCTGGAGACTCTTGGATAACAATGTCACGGACGACGCATGGACAGAAATCTCCCCTGTCTTCGTCTTAAATACTTCACCCTGAATGCCTGCGATATCTCCGATATCCATCTTCTTGAAATCCTTATATGCATCCTCACCAATGCTGTCTCTTGCAACATAGCACTGGATGTCTCCGCTCTGATCAAGAATATTGCAGAAGGAAGCTTTGCCCATCACACGCTTCTGCATGATACGTCCTGCCAATGTCACCTGCTTTCCTTCCATCTCCTCATAATGATCCTTGATGTCCACGGCATGGCATGACACATCAAACTTCGTGATCTCAAAGGGGTTCTTTCCATTACTTTGCAGGTCTGCCAGTTTGTCCCGGCGGACCTTCCTTAACTGATTAACGTCCTGTTCCTGTGCTTTCTTCTGCTGTTCGGCCACGTTCTCCTTCTCCTTTCTCCATCTCCTGATCCAATTAACTCCAGATAAGCTTCCATAATCATTTCGCGTACATCGATACAATGAACAGAATAAGTAAGTTGGATAATCTTGTGATTATCCAACTACATAGACCGACTGATATGCAGTACCTCGTATTCCATAATACCTGCCTGAGTCTCCACTTCTACGTGATCTCCTACTTTACAGC
Organism: uncultured Dorea sp.; assembly: GCA_947647815.1. Lineage (GTDB taxonomy): Bacteria > Bacillota > Clostridia > Lachnospirales > Lachnospiraceae > Sporofaciens. Next base: position 19,777 of record CANSLW010000009.1, read on the forward strand.
CGATAAGAGCCTGTCCTACCGGAGATTCATTTGAGATCTTTCCTTCCAGGCTGTTAGCCTCTGTAGAGCCTACCAGTTTGAACTCCATCTCTTCGTCAAACGTCTTGTCGTAAACTTTCACCGTACATCCCACATTAATCTTATCGAAATCTACCTCGTCCTCAACTACGACTTCCGCATTCTTAAGAATACCTTCCAGTTCCTCAATACGTGCCTCGATATCACGCTGTTCATCCTTCGCCGCATCATATTCTGCATTCTCGGACAAGTCACCCTGCTCTCTCGCTTCTTTAATCTTTCCGGCAACCTCTTTACGCTTTACCACCTTCAGGTGTTCCAGTTCGTCTTCCAGCGCTTTTAAGCCTGCGTAAGTAAGTAATTTTTTCTTTGTTTCCATGTGTTCTGCTTCCTTTCCTTCTCATACTTTCTATATAAATGATCTATCATCTGTCCTGCTGACCATAGCTTTCATTCATCTGTCAGTATCCCTCATACAGTGAGAGTAAAGAGACTTTCACAATTTCATAATTATAACGAAATGCCCTTGGTATGTCAACTGATTTTCCGTGTATTTTACTCTGTATTTGTAACAGTTCAACCCACGCTATTCACAAAACGCGCCTACGTTGCTTCTTTGCTGCCGCGCGGCTGATTTTGCTATTCACAGCATATGCATAACCCCTTCTTTTCATTCAGGTTTTCTTATACAAAATGCAGCTCTAATAGTTCTTCCAGTTCCCCGTAAGACTCCACCCGGTTGATTGCCTCTCGAAGCCTTGCTGAACCTTCCATCCCTTTGGTATACCATGCCACATGCTTACGCATTTCCCGAATCCCAAGGTATCCTCCCTTGAATTCAATCTGCATCCGTGCATGACGCAGCATACCGCTCTTGATTATCTCCTTCGACGGTCTCGCCGGATTCTTGCCCGTTCTCTCATATTCCGATAATTCATGGAATATCCATGGATTCCCCTGTGCGGCACGGCCAATCATCACCCCGTCGCAGCCGGTCTCATCCATCATCTCCAGAGCCGTCTTTCCTGAAACCACATCGCCATTTCCAATAACCGGGATTGATACGGCTTCTTTTACCTGACGTATAATATCCCAGTCTGCCCTGCCAGAATAATACTGTTCTCTGGTCCTTCCATGGACTGCAACGGCCGCGGCGCCTGCTTCTTCGACAACCTTCGCAATCTCCGGCGCATTGACACTGCCATCATCAAATCCCTTACGGATCTTCACGGTAACTGGTTTGTGAATTGCACGCACAGTCTGCGACACAATCTCATACACCAGCTTTGGATTCTTCATAAGCGCAGAACCCTCACCGTTCCTGACGACTTTTGGGACAGGACACCCCATGTTAATATCCAGAATCTGAAATGGCAGTTCCTCTATCTGCTTTGCCATCTCACTGACGATATAAGGATCCGAACCAAATAACTGTAGTGAGACCGGATATTCATCCGGATGTATGGCAAGCAGAACCTTCGTATTCTTGTTCTTATATTGCAATGCCTTTGCACTGATCATTTCCATACATAAAAGACCCGCCCCCTGCTCCATACAGAGCAGCCGGAACGGTAAGTCTGTTACTCCCGCCATGGGAGCAAGAATATATGGATTTTTAAGTTCTACATTTCCTATTTTCACATTCAGTACCCCTCGCTGCAATACTATCTCTTGTTCTTCTCATAGATAATCCTCAGGCCCTTTAGCGTAAGCTGTGAATCGTACACGTCAATCACATCCGTTTCCGGCGCAATAATCTTCCCAAGTCCTCCGCTTGCGACTACCTTCGCATTCAGATAACCGGACTCTTCCTTAATCTTCCTGACTATATATTCTGTCTGCCCGATCTGCCCATACACGATACCCGCCTGCATACAGGAGATAGTCTCCTTTGCGACAATGGTATCCGGCTTCTTAATCTCAATTGCCGGGAGCATTGCCGCCTGTTCCGTCATCGCCTGCGCCGAGATACGGATTCCCGGGGCGATTACTGCGCCCTCGAAGGTTCCGTCCGGTCCCACGATATCATAAGTCGTCGCCGTACCAAAGTCTATCACGATTACTGGACCGCCATGCAAAGTGTACGCCGCAACTGCATCTACAATCCTGTCTGCGCCTACCTGCTTCGGATTCTCCGTAACGATACGAATTCCAGTCTTAATCCCTGCCGACACCACCATAGGTTTGATTCCAAAATATTTAATAAATGCACTTCCAAGAGAATGCATGATATCCGGCACAACAGACGCCACGATTACCGCATGGATCTCTTTGCTTGATATCCCCTGGCACTCTACCAGTTCCTTCAATGTAATTCCATATTCGTCAGACGTTCGTGGCTGCTTTGTCATCATCCTGAATGTACAAAGCAATTCTTCTTTCTTAAATACACCCACCGTAATATTCGTATTTCCCACATCAATTACCAGTAACATTATTCTCCTCCCAGAAAAAACACCTTGTAATACATCTGCAAAGCCTCCAGCAAATCCTGCTTCTCTCTCTGTATCTGCTTAATCTTCAGATGACTTCCAATCTCGTCAAACATCGGATCGAATTCTTCCGATGAGACCTCAAAACACAGATTTCCCTCCTCATCATATGCCAGTACCAGGATTCCTCCCACGTCATTTACATAGAGTACGCACATAATCTGCAGTTCTTCCTTAACTGCCTCCGGCAATTGTTCAAAATCCGGATTCAGGTAATATTTTTCTTCATAAGAATTGGCGCCGCAGAGCACCACCTTCCCATCATACATATCCATATACTCCTCTCACAGATACTTCCCCTGCATAGACAGTCTTTTCTTCGCCGTCTTCTGTCCGAATAATAAGCTCACCTTTTTCATTGATGCCTGATGCGTGCGCGTAATACTCATTTCCCGGCTCTAAGATCTTCACATCCTGATCTTTATTCACGAGCAGAGCGTTATATCTTTCCTTTAATCCGGACAAATCTTCTGTCTTAAGAAATGTCTCGTAACATTCTTCAAAACTCTCCATCACTGCCGCAATTAATTCTGCCCGGCGTATATTACATCCAAGCTCCATCCGCAATGACGTCGCCCTGTCTTCTATCTCCTGTGGAAAAGTTTCCTGGTTTACATTGATTCCTGCTCCAATAACCACATAATTGATATATGTCATCTCTGAACTCATTTCCGTCAGGATGCCGCAGATCTTCTTCCCGCGGCACACAATATCATTGGGCCACTTAATCCCACAGCAAAGCCCTGTTACCTTATGAATTCCCTCCACAACAGCAACCGCCATCAACAGCGTCATCTGCGGCGCTTTCACCGGCTGTATATCCGGACGCAGCAGGATCGTCATATAGACGCTCATGCCCGCCGGAGATTCCCAGCCTCTTCCTCTGCGGCCTTTTCCTGAAGTCTGCCTGTCGGCAACAAACAGGGTTCCATGTGCTTCTCCTTTCTCACCTGCATCCTTCGCACGGTTATTCGTCGAATCTGTCTCCTCATAAAAGACAACATGTCCTCCTGCCCAACGGCCTTTCGACATACTCTCAATCTCTGCCCTTGAGATAACATCCGGACTTTCTGTCAGATGATACCCTTTGTTTCTTACCGCCTCAATTTGATACCCTTCTTTTTTTAACTGCTCAATTACCTTCCATATAGCCGTCCGTGACACTTGAAAATAATCACAGATCTGCTGTCCGGACAGATAACCGTCGCTTTCCTTTAACAAACGTAGTATTTTTGATTTCATTATCTTTCCCCAAACAAAATTTCCCCAAAAATCTATCTCTCTCCGAGCGTTGCTGTCATCACTGCCTTAATCGTATGCATACGGTTCTCGGCCTCGTCAAATACCTTCGACTGTGCTGACTCGAACACCTCATCCGTCACTTCCATATCTGTGATTCCGAATTTCTCATAAATCTCTTTACCAATCTTCGTCTTCAGATCATGGAATGCCGGCAGACAATGCAAGAATATCGCACTTTCCTTTGCATTTGCCATCACACCGGCTGTTACTTTATACGGAGTAAGCTCGCGAATCCTCTCTTCCCATACATCGTCCGGCTCACCCATAGATACCCACACATCTGTATAGATAACATCTGCATCTTTCGTTCCTTCTTTTACATCGGAAGTCAGGGTAATTGTTGCCCCGCTCTCTTTTGCATACCCCTGACAAGTTTCTACCAATTCTGCATTAGGGAAATAGTTTTCCGTTGTACACGCCACAAAGTGCATCCCCATCTTCGCACAGGCAATCATCAGCGAATTCCCCATATTATATCTTGCATCCCCCATATACACCAGCTTAATACCTTTCAGACATCCAAAATGTTCACGAATCGTCAGCAGGTCCGCCAGCATCTGTGTCGGATGATATTCATTCGTCAGTCCGTTCCACACTGGAACTCCTGCGTATTTTGCCAGGTTCTCCACAATCTCCTGTCCGAATCCACGATATTCAATTCCGTCATACATCCGTCCAAGCACCCTTGCAGTATCCTCGATGCTCTCCTTCTTCCCAATCTGTGAACCACTGGGATCAAGGTAAGTCGTTCCCATCCCCATGTCATGCGCCGCCACCTCGAAAGAACATCTTGTCCTGGTACTGGTCTTCTCGAAAATCAGCGCGACATTCATACCTCTATACTTATCAACCGGCACACCGTCTTTCTTCTTCTCCTTCAGATCCGCCGCAAGGTCCAGCAGATAACTTATTTCTTGTGCAGTATAATCCTTCAATGTCAAAAAATTTCTTCCTTTTAAGTTCATCGTTTCTTCCTTTCTTAGTCTTATCAGTATATGGACGAATCTCGGAAGGTTCGCCTGGTCACTTAAGGTTTCGTATTTCTTATATACCATATCATATAATTGATCTACTGTGTATATCTGATATTTGGGAATCTGAAGTAATTTTGCCGCAGCCTCTAACATCCCCATGAATAATTCTTTATCCGTATACCCCAGGGACAGTTTCAACACGAATGCGATCTCCGCCTTCTCCATATCCCGTATATCCTTAAGCCGCCTTTCATAATACTCATCATCATGATTCTGATCCAGATAATATATGGTACCCTCCAGGCCATACAGCATCCTCTTGGCGTCATAATATCCGATTACCAGATTCTGCCGGCTCCTTTTACCTGAGAACTCAATGATGCTTCCCAGCTTCACCCGGGGCGCTATCTCATGCTTCTCACTTGCTTCCGGCATCCGCACATAAGGTTCTCTGCCGGGCCCGTAGATCCGTATCTCGATGATATCCTCATATCCCCTTTTTACCAGAGACTTTAATGGTACATTATTCACGACGCCCCCGTCAATATATTTTTTCCCTTGTATCCGTTCATTCTTGAATCCTATCAGATACGCGCTTGCCAGAAGGAAATCCTCCAAAAATCCTTTTGGAATATCCTTAATACTCAGGTCCAGTTCTTTGAATTCTGACACCGAGAATGTAAGCAGACAGAATTCCTTTCCACAATTTCGGATTGCTTCTTCATCAACCGTCTCATGAATCAACCGCTTAAGGGGCGCTATATCCACTCCGCCGTCTCTTAAGACTCTTCTGCTCTCCTCTAAGAATTCATGTAACGGCATCTCCTTGCTGAAGAACCGCTCCATCCATGCATCATCCACGTCCATAACTGTGGAAAATGTCATCTCATTCCAGATATTCTCCGCTTTCTCCACATCGCCCATGCAGATCAGCGCGCCATTTAATGCGCCCACAGAAGTCCCAGCCACGGCATTAATCTTCACTCCGGCTTCCACAAGCGCCTTCCACGCTCCAATCTGATATGCGCCTCGCGCGCCTCCGCCGTCCAAGACAATCCCATACTCTTTTGACGTATCAATGACAAGATTCATATATCCGCTTCCTTTCTAGAAAATTATAATTTCCGCCGTCTCTGCCTCCCCGCCTCAAACATCAGCACAGAGGCTGCAATTGCCGCATTTAACGACTCCACCTGCCCTGCCATAGGTATCTTAATATACGCATCTGCAAGATCTGCAATCTCTTTCCTTAGACCATTGCCTTCATTTCCTATTAAAAATGCACATGGCTGGCAGTAATCCTCTTCATCGTAATCCTTTCTTCCCTCCAGATGTGCCGCATATGTCCTGATTCCCCGCTTTTTCAGGCTCCTTACTGCATCTGTCAGACTCTCCGCATAACAGAAGGGCATCCGGTAGACCGACCCCATGGTAGAACGTATTGTCTTAGGATTATAGATATCCACACATTCTCTGTCCATGACCATTCCTGTCACGCCGGCTCCTTCCGCAGTCCGCAGGATTGTCCCCAGATTCCCCGGATCCTGCAGATGATCCAATACTACGATGTGAGGGCACTCACCCTTTGCAACATCATCCAATGTATAATCCATCTGCTCCACAACACATAATACTCCTTGCGGCGTCCTTGTATCCGCCGCATAATCGAACACCGTATCCGACAACACCTCAAAAACCACCGGCTTTTCCTCGCGTTCTGCCAGCATCTGGTCTATTATGCCCCGTTCTCTTTTATAAAATGTCTCCGTCACATAGATCTCTCTAAGCTTTGCAGCCGGTGCTTCCCGGAACATACGAAGCCCCTCTATCAGGAATACTCCCTCTTCGTCTCTTGCTTTCCGTTTTTTCTTCAGATTCACAAGATGTTTCACTTTTGCATTGGCTGTACTTGTAATCATCCCAGTCTTCCTCCATTAGTAATATTATAATCGCAATATCACGATACAACAAGAGTTATACAATCAACTGTTAAGTTGCACATAATTTAGATTATATTTTTGTTGAAAATGCTATTATTCACAAAAAAATCCCAAAATCCTTTCTTCATAATCTGATTATTTGTAAAATAAAAGCAGCCTCAGAAAACAGGAAAGGATGATGAATCTATGAACTATTCAGAAAATGCCGGTAAACAATATCATATCCAGGTAGGAAAAGGCGATGTAGGCAGATACGTAATCCTGCCCGGAGACCCAAAACGCTGTGCGAAGATTGCAAAATATTTTGACAATGCAGTACTGATGGCTGACAGCCGGGAATATGTCACCTACACAGGATATCTGGACGGCGTAAAGGTAAGCGTAACTTCCACAGGTATCGGCGGCCCGTCGGCTTCTATTGCCATGGAAGAACTCGTGATGTCTGGCGCAGACACCTTTATCCGGGTCGGCACCTGCGGCGGCATGCAGACTGATGTAATGAGCGGCGACATCGTCATTGCAACCGGCGCTGTCAGAATGGAAGGCACCAGCCGGGAATATGCACCCATTGAATTCCCTGCTGTTGCTGATATACAAGTTACAAATGCACTCACAGATGCCGCTAAGAAACTAGGGCAAAACTATCACGCAGGCGTGGTACAATGCAAGGATTCCTTCTATGGACAGCATTCTCCCGAGTCTAAACCGGTCGATTATGAATTACTGAACAAATGGGAAGCCTTTAAAAGGCTTGGATGTCTGGCGTCCGAGATGGAATCAGCTGCCCTGTTCGTTGTTGCAAGCAGCCTCCGTGTCAGAATCGGTTCCTGTTTCCTCGTAATGGCAAACCAGGAACGGGAAAAGGCCGGACTTGAGAATCCCGTCGTTCATGATACGGACATGGCAATCCGGGTGGCAGTTGAAGCGCTCCGAAGTCTGATAAAAAAAGATGCGAACCCTTAGAGTATTCAGCTGCATAGATACTATCATATGCAAAGTCAAAAGAGACAGGAACGATATAGTTTCTGTCTCTTTTTCATACTTTCATACCCAAACTGCCTGTTGAATCATGTTCTCCCGCAGCCACGCAGCAAGTACGTGGCTCGGATGTGAAAAGTAACTTCCGTATCCCCTCTATGCTCTCATCGCGCCGTCTACAGACAGGACTTCTCCTGTTACATAACTTGCCATGTCACTTGCCAGGAATAAGAATGCATTGGCGATATCTTCCGGCTCACCAATTCTGCGAAGCGGAATTCCTGCAATCATAGGCTGAATCATCTGATCCGGCAGCGCCGCAACCATATCCGTCTTAGTAATTCCAGGCGCAACTGCATTTACACGGATATTGCTTGGTCCAAGTTCTCTTGCTAGAGACAGCGTCATACCGTTTACGGCAAATTTACTCGTCGGGTATGCCACGCCGCCCGGCTGTCCGGAAATGCTGACCATAGAACTTGTATTCAGGATACATCCGCCGCCCTGCTCTCTCATAATTGCAACGGTTGGCTGAATCGCATTAAAGAGTGCATCTACATTCAGCTTCATAACCTTCTCAAACTGCCCCTCTGCATAGTTCTCTATCTTCGTACTGTCAGATATTCCAGCATTATTAACCAGTATATCAATCTTGCCAAACTTATCTTTTACCTTCTGGATTGCAGCCTTAACTGCCTCAGCATCAGAAAGGTTCGGGTAATCTCCTTCTACTTCCCAGCCCGCATTCTCTTCCTTCAAAGAAGAGAGCGCTTTCTCTACGGTCTCTTCCCTGGAACCAAACAGTACAACTTTCGCGCCGTTCTCCAGATATTTCTTTACGATTGCATAACCGATACCTCTGGTGCCGCCTGTGACAACAGCTACTTTACCTTTTAACATCTTCGTTCCTCCTGTTTTCATATAATGATGTTGGGGGCAAAAGGTATTTTGCCCCCATGATATTACGGATTGTTCCACATTTCCTGCTCCCACAATCCTAAAAATATTATACACTATTTTCCTCAGATACGATATATTTATTTAAACTTTAAATCGGTAACCGACTCCCCATATCGTCTCAATATACTGTGGGTTCGAAGTGTCCATCTCCACCTTCTCACGTATCTTCTTGATATGGACTGTCACAGTCGCGATATCACCAATAGATTCCATATCCCAGATCTCACGGAACAGCTCCTCCTTCGTATACACATGATTCGGATGGCTGGCAAGGAAAGTAAGCAGGTCGAATTCTTTCGTGGTAAATGTCTTCTCTTCTCCATTAATCCACACACGTCTCGCTGTCGTATCAATCTTAAGGCCGCGAATCTCAATGACCTTATTCGCTTCCACAGCACTTCCAGTCAGCCGGTCATATCTCGCCAGATGCGCCTTTACACGCGCCACCAGCTCACTGGGACTGAAAGGCTTCGTCATATAATCATCTGCTCCAAGACCAAGCCCGCGGATCTTGTCAATATCATCCTTCTTCGCTGACACCATGATAATCGGCGTATTCTTCACATCCCTTACCTGGCGGCAGATGTCAAACCCGTCGATCCCTGGCAGCATCAGATCCAGGATAAACATATCATAATCTTCATTCAGCGCCTTCTGAAGACCGGTTGCCCCGTCATTCGCCACCTCAACCGCAAAGCCGCTTAACTCCAGATAATCTTTCTCCAGATCCGCAATCGCTTCTTCATCTTCTACAATCAATATCTTACTCATATACCGGTACCTCCTGATATTTTCTCAGAACGAAATACATCGTCGTTCCTGTCTCTTCCCTGCTGGTTGCCCAGATCTTGCCGCCATGTTCCTCTATAATCTTCTTCACAATCGAAAGTCCAATGCCGCTTCCTCCCTTAGATGAATTACGTGAAGCATCCGTCCGGTAAAAACGGTCGAATATGTTGGGCAGATCCTTTGCCGCGATTCCTCTTCCATTATCCTCCAGCTCAATCTGTACAAAATCCCCGACATCCTTAACCCGCAGGTTAATCTTTCCTTTGGGCTTATCCATATATTTCATCGAATTGTTCACGATATTATGTACAACCCGCTTAATCTGTTCTGCATCCGCGATAATCTTCACGCCTGCTTCCACATAGTTGAAATATCCAAATTCCACACCACGCGACTCCAATTCCAAAGAAAGATCCTCTGCACAGTCTTCAAAATATGCATCCACAGACAATGTATTGAAATTATATGGAATCCTGTTAGTATCTATCTTAGTATACAATGTCAGCTCATTAATCAGCGTATCCATCTCGCTGGCTTTATTATAGATTGTCCGGATATATCGTTCCATCTTCTCTGGTGTATCCGCGACCCCGTCCATAATCCCTTCCGCATATCCCTTGATCGCCGTAACCGGCGTCTTCAGGTCATGGGAAATATTGCTGATCAGTTCCTTATTCTCTTTATCGAACTTCAGTTTCTCTTCTGCATTGTCCTGAAGCCGCTGCCGCATATCCTCCAGGCTCTGGCAGAGCTGGCCCAGTTCATCATCTGCTTCTGCCTCAAGTTCGAAGTCAAGGTTGCCTTCCTTAATCTTCTGTGCTGCAATCTGCATCTTTCCAAGCGGTCCCATAACCCCCCGGTATATCCAGAGTATCAGAAGCGCTGCTGTCAGAATCAATACTATAATAATCCCTACAACAACTTCTGTATACAGCCGCTCTACCTCGGGAATCACCCCGCGTACATTTACAACGACGAATGCGCTGCCTTCTTTCTTATCCGGATAAAGAAAATCCACCTGTTTGACCAACGCCTGGGCTTCTCCGCCAAGAAAAAGTCCGTTCTCCGATTCCAGTTCCGAATCCCCATATCCCGGAAGGCGGGAAATCACGGGCTCCGCCTCTTCTATATCTGCTCCGACATAGATTAGCATACTTTCCTTACGCACAAGCAGATACGCATTCTTCTTCAGCAGCTTCTGGTTGAATTCTTCGAGAAAGGTAGCATCCTCCATCTTCCGGGGGTTCTCCTCTACCATCTGATCCAGCTCGCCGTAGAATTTCTCCGTAAGTCTCGACATAACCGAGACGGAATTCGACAGACTCTCCGTCGTCATCCCTGTAATATCATATGCCTTCTCTATAGCGCTCATCTGGTATTTTCCAAGCAGGAATATCATGGTAATCGTTAAAAGAATCGGGATTAAGATAACTGTCAGAAAAGCTATGATCAACCTTGTCTTTAACTTCATCTTCGCGCCTCCACGGTAAAATACATCACATGTATATCGTACATTTAAGTATAACACGAAAAAGGACGCTTCACAGCAAAGCGTCCATAAACTATTATAAAATTTTTATAAATAGAACATCAATTACAAGTATTTCTTAAGTAACTCTACTTTATCAGTCTTCTCCCACGGCAGATCCAGATCTGTGCGTCCAAAGTGTCCATATGCCGCCGTCTGCTTATAGATTGGCCTTCTTAAGTCAAGCATCTTTATAATCCCTGCCGGACGAAGGTCAAAGTTCTCACGAATCATCTCTACCAGCTTCTCATTGCCAATCTTTCCTGTTCCAAATGTATCCACCATGATGGATGTCGGATGTGCCACACCAATCGCATAAGATAACTGGATCTCACATTTTTTCGCAAGGCCTGCTGCCACGATATTCTTTGCAACATAACGTGCCGCATAAGCCGCAGAACGGTCTACCTTCGTACAGTCCTTCCCTGAGAATGCGCCGCCGCCGTGGCGTGCCATCCCGCCGTAGGTATCTACAATAATCTTCCGCCCCGTAAGGCCGCTGTCACCGTGAGGTCCTCCGATTACAAAACGTCCGGTTGGATTAATGAAGAACTTCGTCTCATCGTCCACCATCTCTGCCGGAATCACTGCGTCGAATACATATTTCTTAATATCCTCGTGAATCTGCTCCTGTGTCACTTCCGGGTCATGCTGGGTAGAAAGCACTACCGCATCCAGACGAGTCGGAATCCCTTCTTCGTTATACTCAACGGTTACCTGTGATTTTCCGTCCGGCCTTAAGTATGGCAGTGTGCCGTCCTTTCTAATCTCTGCAAGCCTTCTTGACAGCTTGTGCGCCAGCGCGATTGGATATGGCATCAATTCTGGCGTCTCATCTGTCGCATAACCAAACATCATGCCCTGGTCACCAGCGCCGATTGCCTCGATCTCCTCATCTGACATCTTATTCTCTTTTGCTTCCAATGCTTTATCTACACCCATCGCAATGTCACTGGACTGTTCATCAATCGCTGTCAGCACTCCGCAGGTCTCCGCATCAAATCCATATTTTCCACGAACATAACCAATCTCTTTAATCGTGTCTCTTACAATCTTCTGAATGTCCACATAAGCCTTTGTCGTAATCTCACCCATAACAAGGACAAGCCCTGTCGTCGTACTCGTCTCACATGCCACACGGCTCATAGGATCCTGTTCCATCAATGCATCCAAAATCGCGTCCGAGATCTGGTCGCACATCTTATCCGGATGGCCTTCTGTTACTGATTCTGATGTAAATAAATGTTTCTCCATAGCTTTCCACTCCTTCTTGTGACAGCGTACTTTCTCTTTGTTCAAAGCCATGTAATTATGGCTCCTTATGACTGATTCACTGAGTGATGTAAGTAGAAAAACAGCCCACGCTAAGCGGACTGTTTTATATCTCATAAACCAATCCTCTTATTGTTCGATTACTCGCTCAGGTTGGCACCTTCCCGCACCGGGGGTTGCCGCAGCTTCACAGATCCTTTGTATCTCCACTGCTCTGAATAAGAGAAAGTCAGCATTATTAATTTGTCTGTTTCCATATATGAATATACTCGCTTTTATGTATGTTGTCAATATGGTCATAAAGAATTTTATTCCTTTATACTGGTAACCGCATTCGGATGAGTTGTGGCAAATGCCGCAATAGCGTCAAGGAACCTCTTGCCGTATTTCTGAAACTTATTTTCCCCAACACCGGACACTGCAAGCATCCCCTGCTTATCCTTCGGCATTTTTATACACATATCAATCAACGTCTTATCATTGAAAACGATATAAGGCGGTATTCCCGCTTCCTTTGCAATTGCCGTGCGCAGCTGCCGGAGTTCTTCAAACAATTGATATCCGGCGCTGGTAAATGAATCCGTTCTTCCCGCTTTTTTCTTTCTGCCTGCCGCCGGTATCTCCTTTTCCTTAAACTTCTTAATCACTACGCGGGCATCCCTGCTTTTTAAGCCGCTGATATCTCCCATCCTGAGAACAGGATAATCCCCGCTTGTCTGGATAATATACCCTTCGCTTAACATCTGGTCAATCAATATCTGAATATCCTTTTCATTAATGCCCGATAAAGCTCCGTATGATTTATAATCCGCTGCGCCGGTTTCTCTTATCCGGGCACGTCTGGCTCCAGCCAAAGTTCCTGCCACAATATTCCGTCCATACCTGCCCCTGGTCTCCGCCACACAGTTAACCACCCATTTCGCCGCGTCCGTCATATCGGCTTCTGTATAATCGCGATGGCAGTTGCCGCAGTTATCACAAGGCGCATATGTCTTCTCGCCAAAATATTCCAGTATGTAATTCCTGAGACAGGCAGTCGTCTTGCAGTATCCTTCCATAACCTGAAGCCTGTGGGCATCTCTCTGCTTCACAAGTTCAATATCTTCGTCATCCATTTCTTCAAACGTCTTATTATCAAGCAAAAACTTGTCTATCATGACATCTTGCGCTGAGAACAGAAGAATACACTGTGAATTCTCTCCGTCACGCCCTGCACGTCCAGCCTCCTGGTAATAATTCTCCATACTCTGAGGCATATTATAGTGTATAACGAATCTTACATTGGACTTATCAATTCCCATGCCAAATGCATTAGTCGCCACCACCACCTGAGCCCTGTCATAGATAAAGTCTTCCTGATTACTCTTTCTCATGACATTATCGATTCCTGCATGGTAGCTGGTCACAGGCACTCCCCGCTTAAACAGCTTCTCATACAGAGTATCTACATTTTTCCTCGTCGCACAATAGATAATCCCGCTTTCATACGGATGCTTCTCAACATAATTTATAACGAAATCATCCTTCTTCTTTCCTGAAACATGCTCCACACTATAATACAGATTCTCCCTGTCAAACCCCGTCACAACCACATTGGGCCGTTTCAGCCTCAGGATACATTCGATATCCGTCTTTACTTCTGCCGTTGCCGTTGCTGTAAATGCACTGATGACTGGTCTTTCCGGTAAATGTTCTATAAAATCAACAATCTTCAGATAACTTGGCCTGAAATCCTGCCCCCACTGAGATATACAGTGCGCCTCATCCACCGTAACCATCGATATCTCACTGTTTAGAGCAAACCTCATAAACCTGTCGCTTTCAAGTCTCTCAGGCGCTGCATAGATAATCTTATATACGCCTTGCGCCGCCAGGTCAAGAGCTTTGGCTATCTGCGTCTCTGTCAGGGAAGAATTGATGAATGCCGCATGAATCCCGGCTTCATTCAGAGATTTGACCTGATCCTGCATCAAAGAGATTAGTGGTGATATCACAAGAGTGATGCCCGGAAGCAGAAGCGCCGGCACCTGATAGCAAATTGATTTACCCGCGCCCGTCGGCATGATCGCCAGTGCGTCCCGGCCGGATAGAATCGACTGAATAATAT
>CANSLW010000010.1 GCA_947647815.1 uncultured Dorea sp.
GTATGATTCAGTCAGGAAAGGAGTGAAATCTGTAATGGGTGGAAAGATTTTGGAATACGAGGCAAAGACTATAAAAAATGAAGGGATAGAAGAAGGAATAGAAAAAGGAATAGAAAAAGGTATTAAGGGAACCGTTTCTATATTAAAAAAGCTGGAGATTCCGCCGCAGACTATTTTACTCAAAATTCAAGAGCAGTATAACCTGAGTCCGGAAGCTTCTAAAAAATATCTGTGAGAGAATTCATATGATTAAACCGAGAAGATTAGAAAGAGGAGATAAAGTTGCAATCGTCAGTTTATCGTGGGGAGGCTTAGGTGATCCGTCCACAATCCATAAGTATCATATTGCAAAGGAAAGATTGGAAAATGATTTTGGATTGGAAGTAATATGCATGCCTCATGCGTTAAAGGGAAGTGAGTACGTTGCAGCGAATCCGAAGCTTCGTGCACAGGATCTGATGGAGGCATTCAAGGATCCATCCATATCAGCCATTTTCAGTGCGATTGGAGGAGATGATTCTATTCGAATCCTTCCATACATAGACCTGGATGTTATCAGAAATCATCCGAAGATTTTTATGGGATATTCGGATACAACAGTTACTCATTTTATGATGTATAAGGCAGGAGTATGTTCTTTCTATGGTCCGTCTGTTATGTGCGAATTTGGGGAATATGTCCGGATGTTTGATTATACCAGAAAAGCAGTGGAAGATATTTTGTTCGGATTGTGGGAGGAATATGATCTGCTTCCAAGTCCCGAATGGACAGATGATTATATTCTCTGGCAGGAAAGCAATATTCATACTTTGCATAGGATGCAGAAGGATCAGCATGGATATGAAGTGTTGAATGGAAGAGGTGTGACAAGAGGCCGTCTGTTAGGAGGCTGTCTGGATGTATTTATGATGATCAACGGGACTTCCATATGGCCTGATCTGCATGAATGGTCAGATACGGTTCTGTTCTTGGAAACCAGTGAGGAGAAGCCGTCTCCGGATTTTGTTGTGTATACATTGAGGAATCTGGCTGCACAGGGAATCCTGAATGCAGTTAATGGAATGATTGTGGGAAAACCCAAAGATGAAACATATTATGAAGAGTATAAGGATGCGATTATGCAGGTTGTTGTAAAGGAAGAGCATTTAGTCGACTTTCCGATTATTTATAACGTGAATATCGGACATGCAAAACCGATTGGCATTCTGCCCTATGGCATTCAAACGGAGCTTAATTGTGACAAGAAGACGATTCGTTTTTTAGAATCACCGATGATATCATAGTAATTTGGGAGAGAAGTACAGAAAAATGCTAGGGATGAAGTATGAAGAAAATGTGAGAAGAATGATTGAAAGCGATGAGAATTTGAAAATAATCTGCCTTCCTAAAGAGGAATGGGAAGGAACGGTCATACCAATGAGATATACGACAGAAGAATATTTTGATGTAAGGATCAAGAGGAATGAAAGCGGGTATGGAGTAACGGTTTGCAGACAAAAATTTGATAAACCGGTAACCCATTATCCAGAGGAGTATGATTTCCCGGATAGACTTTATCTGCCGCATTGGGAGAAGGCTTGTGCGTGGGGAATTGTTGAACAAAAAGATGGAGGACGAGAACTTCTTGCCTGTATTGAGATATGTCCGGAAGAGTGGAGCAACCGGTTGATAGTGACAGAATTGTGGGTGCATGAGAAGTTAAGACGGCGTGGAATCGGTCGCAGGCTTATGACTCTTGCAAAAGAGCAGGCAGTCCGAGAACAGAGAAGAGCGATTATTTTAGAAACGCAATCTTGTAATACGGGAGCAATTGCTTTTTATCAGCAGGAAGGATTTGAGATGATTGGTTTTGATACCTGCTGTTATTCGAATAATGATATAGAACGGGGGGAAGTTCGTATTAATATGGGATATTGGGTTTCTTGAGAATCTATATAGGGGGCAGAGCAAGGAGGAACAAAGAAAATTTTCAAAAAACCTTGTCATTTTCTGCAGGATGTGATAGACTATAGTTTGTTGTGAAGAAAAGAGATGGTCCTCTGGTACAGATTGTATTAAGAACATCCAAATAATAAGGAGGTCACACATCATGAACGATATTATTAAGAGTATTGAAGCAGAGCAGTTGAAAGAGACTGTGCCGGTATTCCATGTAGGTGATACTGTAAAAGTGTATGGTAAGATTAAGGAAGGAAACCGCGAAAGAATCCAGGTATTTGAAGGAACTGTTCTTAAGAAACAGGGCGGCGGTTCAAGAGCTACATTTACAGTAAGAAAGAATTCTAATGGAATCGGTGTTGAGAAGACATGGCCGTTACATTCACCTAATGTTGAGAAGGTTGAAGTAGTGAGAAGAGGTAAGGTAAGAAGAGCGAAACTGTACTACTTAAGAGACCGTGTAGGTAAGAGAGCGAAAGTAAAAGAGTTAGTAAAATAAGAAGCAAGACGAAAGGGGCAAGTACATATTGTATATTGTCCCTTTTCTGTTAGGAACTGTATAAGGGGAATACATGGCACGCAGACGAAAAAAACGTATATTTAAAAAAGCGAGAAAAAAGAAGTTTCATTTTCATGTGAATCTTAAGCTTCTTGCTACAATCGGTATATGGATATTCAAGATCGGTATCGTATGTCTTCTTGCATTTGTAAGCGTATGGTATTTTGGACAGCAGGTTAGTACGGTGGGGGATTCCATGAAGCCTGTATTGTACAATGGGGATGTTGTTCTTGTAAATCGGATTGTATATAATGCAACAACTCCGAAGAGAGGCGACGTTATCGTCTTTAAACCTAAGGGAAATGAGAATGATCATTATTATACGAAGCGGATCATCGGACTTCCGGGGGAAAGCATCGAGATTATGGAGAACAGGATCTATATTGATGGTGAGAAGTTAGAAGAGGAATATGAGACGACGGATATTGATGATGTGGGAATTGTAGATGAGAAGATTCAGCTTGCCGGAGACGAATATTTTGTATTGGGAGATAATCGCGCGAGCAGTGAGGACAGCCGAAGCGCTGACGTGGGAAATGTAAAGCGGGAGTACATCTATGGGAAAGCATGGTTTGTCATCTCCCCGCGGCAGGATTTTGGATGGATAAGATAAGGAGCAAAAAGTATGCATTTTCAGTGGTATCCTGGTCATATGACGAAAGCGAAGCGTATGATGCAGGAGAATATGAAGTTGATAGATCTGGTAATTGAACTTGTGGATGCGAGGATTCCGGAAAGCAGCCGGAATCCGGATATAGATGAACTAGGGAAGAATAAAGCAAGGGTGATCTTGCTGAATAAAGCAGATCTTGCGGAAGAGAGATGGAATAACGCCTGGGCAGAATATTTTCAGGAAAAGGGGTATCTCGCGGTAAAAGTGAATTCCAGAAAGAGTGGCACTATGAAGTCCGTTCAGGGAGTGATCCAGGAGGCATGCAAAGAAAAGATGGAAAGAGACCGCAAGAGAGGTATCTTAAACCGCCCGGTCCGGGCGATGGTAGTCGGGATTCCGAATGTAGGTAAGTCTACATTCATCAATTCTCTGGCAGGAAAGGCCTGTGCCAAGACTGGGAATAAGCCGGGGGTTACGAAGGGAAAACAGTGGATCCGGCTGAATAAGCAGGTGGAACTTCTGGATACACCTGGAATCTTATGGCCGAAATTCGAAGATCAGCAGGTGGGTCTTCGGCTGGCTTTTATCGGTTCCATAAAAGATGAGATTTTGAATACAGAGGAACTTGCTGCGGAACTGATCTGTCATCTGAATAGAGATTATCCGGGCGTATTGGAGGAAAAATATCAGATAGCGCCTGATTCGGATCCTTATGTCATACTGCGGGAAATTGCGGAAAGCCGGCATTGTCTGCTACGGGGAAATGAACTGGATACGGAGAAAGCAGCGATTCTTATGCTGGATGATTTCCGGAATGGAAGGTTAGGCAGACTTACTCTGGAATATCCACAGGAGATGTGATAGAATTGAAATGATATGATGGATTCTGTCAGAAGATGAGAAAGAAAGGGAGACTGTGGAGATGGCAGACAAAAAAGAAAGAGTAGAAGAAGAGGGAAGTATCCTTAGAGAATTAGGAGGATGGATTGTATATATACTGATCATTATCGGACTGACGTATCTGATCATTACGTTTGTTGGGCAGAGAACCCGGGTCAGCGGCTCTTCGATGGAGACAACATTAAGTGATGGAGATAACTTGATCGTGGATAAACTGTCTTATCATTTTAAAGAGCCGAAACGTTTTGACATCATCGTATTTCCTTATAAACATGAAGAAAATACGTTTTATATCAAACGTATTATCGGTCTTCCGGGAGAGACGGTCCAGGTGATCGAGGGGTATGTCTATATTGACGGGGAACTTTTGGAGAGTGATGTCTATGGTGCGGAAGTGATGGAGTCCGCCGATATGGCTGCAGAACCGATAAGTCTTGGAGAAGATGAATATTTTGTGCTGGGTGATAATCGGAATCACAGTTCGGACAGCCGTGATCCCAGTGTAGGTGTTCTGAAAAGAGACGATCTCATTGGAAGAGCATGGGTCAGGATCTATCCGTTTAACAAAATGGGAGTCATCAGACATGAATAAGCGGGAAGAAGAAAAGCAGCGCAGGCAGCAGGAAAGGCTTGAAAAGGAAAGGGCCCGGCTTGAGGAAATGCGTACTTATGAGAAGGAGTACAGCATGTGCCGATATATCTGCGGTATAGATGAAGTCGGAAGAGGACCGCTTGCCGGACCGGTTGTGGCAGGGGCAGTGATCCTGCCGCAGGATGCAGAAATTCTCTATCTCAATGATTCCAAGAAATTGTCGGAGAAGAAGAGAGAATTGCTTTACGATGAGATCATGGAGAAGGCTGTCGCAACCGGGATCGGGATAGTAAGTCCTGCCAGAATTGACGAGATCAATATCCTGCAGGCAACTTATGAGGCGATGCGTATGG
The DNA here is from genome assembly GCA_947647815.1 of uncultured Dorea sp. GTDB lineage: Bacteria > Bacillota > Clostridia > Lachnospirales > Lachnospiraceae > Sporofaciens. The sequence continues at coordinate 4,956 of CANSLW010000010.1, forward strand.
CGATTGGGAAGTTGAAAGTATGTCCGGACATATTACTGAATGATGCTGTTACGATTCCTGAGGTAGAGATCCCACAGGTACCGATCATCAAAGGGGATGAGAAGAGCGTATCCATTGCGGCAGCCAGCATTATAGCCAAAGTTACCAGAGACCGGATGATGGTTGAATATGATAAAGTGATACCGGGATATGATTTCGCGAATAACAAAGGATATGGGACAAAAGCTCATATAGCAGGCCTGAAGGAATTAGGAGCATCCCCGATACATAGGACAACATTTATTAAGAAGTTTGTATAAAGGCAGATGGAAGCGGAAAATGGGCAAGAGATTTGCAGAGGAGTAGATGGGAGAGAATAAGAGACAGACAGGCACACAATACGAGAAAAAAGCAGGGGTATATCTGGAAGAAAAAGGGTATGAGATTTTGGAATATAATTTCCGCTGCAGGATAGGAGAGATTGATATCATAGCAAAAGATGGTGAATATCTGGTCTTTTGTGAAGTCAAATATCGGTCGGATCTGAAAAGCGGATATCCGGCAGAGGCGGTGGACAAAAAGAAACAACGGATTATCTCAAAATGTGCTTTATATTATATTACAAGCCGCGGGATGTCAGATATGGCATGCCGTTTTGACGTAATAAGCTTTGAAGGAGAACAGGTGACAGTATATCAGAATGCATTTGATTATATAGGAGGATAAAAAGAGTGGGTCTTGGGTTACAATATAAGAATGACGAGCATATATTTGATGAGAAGGTTGTAAATGGTGTTCCGTATCTTGCATATCCTATGCTGGAAAAGACCGGGATTGTGAACCATGGGTTCTCCACCAGGCTGGGAGGCGTCAGCACAGGGCATTGCGCGACGATGAACATCAGTACAACGAGAGGAGATTCTTCGGAGGCTGTGGAAGAGAACCGGCGCAGGATTGCGGCGGCGATCGGCGTAAAAGCAGAGGATCTGACGTACACGAATCAGACACATACGACGAATGTGGCGGTAGTGGGAGAAGAAGACAGAGGAAAACAATTCATGGAAACGGATGGTATGGTAACAAATGTGCCGGGAATCTGTCTGGTTACTTTTTATGCGGATTGTGTTCCTTTGTTTTTTGTGGATCCGGTGCATGGGGCAATTGGTCTCAGTCATTCCGGATGGAAAGGAACGGTCCATAAGATGGGGCAAGTCACGGTTGAACTTATGAAGGAACAGTTTGGAAGTAATCCATCAGAAATGGTGGCGGCAATCGGTCCGTCTATCTGTCAGGAGTGTTATGAGGTCAGTGAAGATGTGATTGATCAATTCCGGGAAAATTTCCATAAGAAATTCTGGCCGGAATTATTCTATAGAAAAGAAAATGGGAAATATCAGCTGGATCTATGGAGAGCAAACCAGATCGTGCTTATGGAATCCGGGATTTTAAATGGGAATATTGCAGTTACGAATGTCTGTACACACTGCAATCCGGATATCTTGTTTTCTCATAGGAGAACCGGAGTAAACAGAGGGAATCTCAGCGCATTTCTGGCATTGAAGCAGGAGGCATGACAAGATGTTAAATGTATTAAGTGTGTTAAGTGACGGAGATACAACGACAGCAGGAGAAGTGGCTGCGACAGCCGCGGGAGAAGTGGCAGAAGTGACGCAGGATACGGTGGAGGAAATGAGCCGTTTCGCACAGTATATACAGGACAGTATACCGAAACTGGCCGGATTCGGCGTAAAAGTCTTAATTGCCCTGGTAGTATTTTTCCTGGGAAGGATTGTGATAAAATGGATCCAGAAACTGGTATACCGCTCTCTTGAACGTTCAGGGGCAGATAAAGGTGTAGAACAGTTTGTCGATTCCTTTTTGAAATTCGGTCTGTATGCGTTGCTGATCTTCAGTATTGCGGCAAAATTCGGAGTGGATACGGCCTCTGTGGCAGCGTTGCTTGCATCAGGCGGAGTTGCCATAGGTCTGGCATTGCAGGGAAGTTTGTCGAATTTTGCGGGCGGCATTCTGATCCTTCTGCTGAAACCCTTTGAAGTCGGAGATTATATCATAGAAGATACGAACAAAAATGAAGGTACCGTAAAAGAGATTCAGATTTTCTACACAAAACTAAGCACACTGGATAACAAAACAATCGTGATTCCCAACGGTATGCTGACGAACAGCAGCCTGACAAATGCGACTGAAAAAGAAGAAAGGCAGATCGATCTTAAGATCTCTATTTCTTATCAGGCGGACTTGAGAAAGGCAAAAGCGCTGCTTATGGACATTCTGAAAAAGGATGAAAGTGTGAAGCAGGAGGATGGGATGAATGTGTTCGTGAGCGACTTGGCAGACAGCGCGGTGATCCTTGGTGTCAGAGCATGGGTGAAGAACGACGAATACTGGCCTGCGAGGTGGAGACTGCTGGAGACTATCAAGCTGACATTTGATGATCAGGGGATTGAGATTCCGTATCCGCAGGTGACGGTGCATATGAAAGAAGAATGATAACGGATAAATTTCATAAAGTCGAAAAAAGTTCTTGCAAATATTGAAAATTTTGTTATAATAGTATTCGTGGTCGTTGGTAATAGCACCATACGCTGGAATAGCTCAGTCGGTAGAGCACTTCACTCGTAATGAAGGGGTCGTCGGTTCAAGTCCGATTTCCAGCTGTATTAATAAGAGCGGATAGCGCAGAATCAGATTCAATGCGATTCTGCGCTATTTTTAATACCGCCGTTTTATGGAGTAGAATTTTGATGGGCAGGAATTTGAGAATTGTCATTGTTATTTTTTGTGCTTTATTAATGGTAGGGGGCGCATGGAAGTGGAGAGATCTGAAAAAAACAAGCGCAGGGCAGCAGGGTCTGGAAATAAATGAAAAAGCGGGAGATTCGGAAGATAGCAAAAAGATTAAGGACGATGGGATACAAGACAACATAGCCGGGGCGGATGATAGGCGGGAACCGTTGCGGGTAGAAGATGTTTCTTTTAGCAGGGTCTCTGATAAAGAGATAGAGATTGTCTGGTCTGACCGGATGAACCCTTATGTCGAAGAATATATTGTTAAGAGAAGGAAAAGTGAAGAAGAGCAGTGGCAGATTCTAAGTTCCCAGTCTTCGGACGGTATCTCGGATGGCAGAGAGTTAATCTTTACTGATACGTTAGATGAATCAGTACCGCAGCAGTACGAGTACAGGATTGATATAGAGACTATAGATGATGCGTTGTATGAGGCCATAGAGGGAAAGTCTGTTTTGGCCAGTAATATCCTGATCTGTATCGATCCGGGGCATTATGCCGGGCAGAATACAACTGATTCGGATGGAATCATATATGCCGAAGGCGATTTTACATTAGAACTGGCGAAAGAGCTGCAGCGAATCCTGAGAGATTCTTGTGGTATTACGGCATATCTGACCAGAGAATCAGGGAGTATTAGTATCGGGGGATATACGGATGGAGGATTGGATGGCAGTCACATCAGTCTTCGGGGCGAATATGCGGCAGGAAGCAATCTGTTTCTTTCTCTTCATACCAATGCGAATCTTGAAGGCGCCAACGGTTATGCGACGGATTCGCAGCCGATTGAACTAATGAAGCCGATCATCATTGCGAATACAATAGCCTGTGAGAATGGGAGTATATTAGAGGTTGGAAACGCAGTAGGACAGCGCCTGGCAGAATCCAGTTGTGAGATGGGAATTGCCGTACCCGATAAATTCCAAAGAGCGGAGAGTGTGGATGATATAGTCCTGTGGACAGATGCATGGAATGATGGTCTTGATACTTCCGGGAGCATTTGCCGCCGCATGGGTGAACATGGAGACTATTACGGTGTATTAAGAGGTGCGGCAAATGTCGGCGTACCAGGCATGATCATTGAACATGGATTTCATACGGTTCCTGAGATGAGGAGACTGGCCATCCAGGGAGACCTGAAAGTGCAGTGGGCAAGGGCTGATGCAAGAGGGATTGCAGAAGGCTATGGTATAGAATATAAAGGAGTGGAGGAGTAAGGATGTTTTGTAGAAATTGTGGGAATGAGATTCCAGACGGAGCGAAATTCTGTGCGAATTGCGGGGCACAGATAGACTACGATGATTCAGTTATGGGATCAGACCCTGGGCTGGCACAGGGTTACGAAGAAGTACCTATGTCAGACTATGAGAATTATCGCAAAAAGGGAAAAGGTCCAAAGATAGTCTTTATTGGACTGGCGGTGTTCCTGGTATTATTATTGGCGGGAGGTATTGCCTATGCAACAGTAGGATTAGGGATGCAGAAAGACAGGCTGGTATCTTCGATAGATGAGTCTGAGATTCCGGATTATATGGGGGAAAAGGACAGCATTGTCAGCGAATGGAATGAATTAGGATTTGCGGATATTTCCGATAAAAGAGAAGCACTTAAGGAACTGAAGAAAATCCATGAAGATGTAGAAGCTTTTAATCAGTGCGCAGAAGATGTGGGGAAACTTCAGGAGGAAAAAGAAAAGTACCATATGGAAGACAGTGAATATGGGGATTATGAAGAGATTCTTGAAGAATGTGCAAAGGCTGTGGAAGAAAAAGATGCGGAAAATGCCCGTTCATTACTGGAAGATGCAAAGGATTCACTGGATGATCTGATTGAAAGTAATGATTCCTACATAGAAGATGTGGTAGAGATGTACAAGGCGGCAGATCTTACAGAAGCAGAAGAGAATGAGACCGATGCTTATCAGGAACATATGGATAAGATCAGTGAATTGATAGAGGCCAAAGAAAAGGATTACCAGAAGATCAAGCAGGAATTTACTGAGATGGATGAGGCCATCTATATGTATATTGAACCTAAGAATCTGCTGGAAATTAATGTTCAGCAGGTAGATGCGACAGAATTTCCGAAGGTAAAGCTGTATCTGAGCGTGAAAGATGCAAGCAGCGGAGAAGTTCCTGAGAATCTGGAAAATGCCATGTTCTATATCAAAAAAGAAGATGCAAATGCTAAGTATGTAAAACAGGTTATCTCTAATGTAAATCAGCTAAATGAATTAGAAGCATTAAAAATTGACATGGTTGCCGATGTCAGCGGAAGTATGGATGGCTCGCCGCTAAATGAGGCAAAAAACATCATGTGCAATTTTGTCAACAGTGTGCAGTTTTCAGCGGGAGATATGGTGGAGCTGACGTCTTTTGCGACGGGCGTACGGCTGGAGCAGGCATTTTGCAGTGATGCCAATCTGCTGATCAGTGAGATCAATGGATTATATACCGGAGATATGACGAGTCTGTATGACGCATTGTATACATCTGTGGAAAGAGTAGCAGCCCAGTCAGGGGCAAGATGTGTGATTGCATTTACAGATGGAAATGATAACTACAGCAATTGTACAAGAGATGATGTCATCAGTGTGGCTCAGAGATATCATGTTCCTGTCTTTATTATTGGAATAGGGTCGAGCGACTATTCTGACGCCAGTTATATAGCCCAGCAGACAGGCGGTGCATATTACAGTGTAAATGATGTATATTCCATGGAGAGTGTCTATGAAGAGATATACCGGATGGAAAAGGAGATGTTTCTGGTAGAATTTGAAGACAGTACAGGAGCGGCGGTCACGGATACATCTAATATCGAGACCGGATATCGAAGTGTAGAATATGGCGGAGAGTGTCAATATACTTATACGCCGAATATTCTGCTGAGTGTGGATGGAAACAGTATCTATCAGGATGGTCCTGAAGCAGTAGTTGAGAAGTATATGCAGGGATTCGATGATGCAGTGACGAATTCGGATTTTTCTTATATTTCTGATTACCTGAAGCCGGGAAGTACGATTTATAATGAACAGCAGCAGTATGTAACGAGAAATATTACAGCGCAATTGGATTCCTTTGAGATTGTTTCTGTGGATTACAGCGACCAGCAGCATTGTGTTGTTGTGACAAGGGAGACGTACTTTGTTCAGGTCGGGAATGATCCGCTGCAGTTGATGACGCAGGAATGTAAATATGCGGTAGAAGAAAGCGGCGGAGAATGGAAGATGACGGCTTTTGCAGATAAGGTAAAAGTTTTGTCAAGAATTAAACAGTAAGAAATGAGAAGGTGTATCTGCACCTTCTTATTTTTTCTGTGATATGTTGGTTATTTGGAATGGAAATATAACATAATAAATAAAAAAATACATGATATGTGTGATGAAATTGTTGAAAATACCATAAATATATGTTATGATATTTAAAATTGTCGACAATATACAAATTAATAAAAACTGAATATTAGAATCTATTGGTGGAGGAAGAGAAATGAACGACTCAAAAAAGATGACATGGTATACTCTTGCATTCATTGCATTCTCAGGTGTATGGGGCTTTGGAAATGTATTGAATGGTTTTGTATACTTTAATGGAATTCAGGTAATTTTCAGCTGGGTTTTGATGTTTGCGTTATATTTCGTGCCATATGCATTGATGGTGGGAGAACTGGGGTCAGCTTTTAAGACTTCCGGGGGCGGAGTCAGTTCCTGGATTCATAATACAATGGGTTCCAAGATTGCATATTATGCAGGGTGGACTTACTGGGCGTGTCATATTACATACATTGCAAGTAAGGGAAGCGGCGGATTAAAAGCGCTTAGCTGGGCTGTGTTCCGCAATGCGGAGACGTATGATACATTTCCTACAATCGGCGTGCAATTGGCAACACTGGTAGTATTCCTGTTCTTCTGCTGGGTGGCAAGCCGCGGACTTAATCCGCTTAAGAAGCTGGCTACGGTTGCAGGAACAAGTATGTTTGTTATGTCTATCTTATATATCCTGTTAATGTTCGCAGCTCCTGTGATCAATCCGAATGGCGGATATGTTGCGATGGATTTCAGTATGAAGAATCTAATTCCTCAGTTTAATGTCGGATATTTTACATCTCTGTCAATTCTTGTATTTGCAGTAGGAGGATGTGAGAAGATATCTCCGTACGTTAATAAAGTAGAAAATCCGGCAAAAGGATTTCCAAAAGGAATGATTTCTCTGGCTATCATGGTTGTAGTTTGTGCGATTCTGGGAACCATAGCTATGGGAATGATGTTTGACCCGACAGTGATCAACGGAAGTGAGGAAGCATTTAATTCTTATGTATCAAACGGATCTTACTGGGCATTCCAGAAGCTTGGACAGTATTACGGGCTGGGAGATATTCTGTTGGTACTTTATGCACTCTGTAATATGATCGGTCAGTTTGCCGTACTAGTAGTCAGCATTGACGCACCGCTTCGTATGCTGCTCGACAATGAAGATTCCAAAGAATTCGTTCCAAGTGCAATGCTTAAGAAGAATGAGCATGGAGCTTATGTAAACGGTATTAAACTGATCATAGTTTTGTCCGGAAGTATTATTCTGATCCAGTCATTTGTACCGGGAGCAGCAGCTGTGTTAGCTCAGCTTACAAAGCTGAATTCCGTATGTATGCCGCTTCGTTATCTGTGGGTGTTTGTTGCTTATCTGGCGCTTAGAAAAGCATATGATACGATACCGGCGGAGTACCGGTTTGTAAAAAATCAGGCGGTTGCCAAGTTTTTCGGAGCATGGTGCTTCCTGTTGACGGCAGCATGCTGTATACTGGGTATGTACTCAACTGATATGTTTACTATGGCGCTGAATATCATTACTCCAATTGTGCTGACAGCGTTAGGAATGATCATGCCTCGTCTTGCGAAGAGAGAACGGGAAAGAAATTCAGCGAAATAGATGTGAAGGAATGGGATATCTTTTTGGGTAACTGAAAGGATATCCTTTCTTAAAGAAAGAGAATACTATGTAGAAGGAGTTGACAGCGTATGTATAAGAAAATATCTCAGGAGATGACTGCTTTTTTAAGCGGATGTCCGACTGCATTCCATGCAGTGGAAAAGATTGGGAAAGAACTTGCGAATAACGGGTATGTAAGATTGAGAGAGAACGAAGAATGGAGGGTCTTGCCAGGCGGTAAATATTATGTGACAAGAAATGATTCAAGTATTATCGCATTTGGCATCGGTACAGAGGTTGAAGATTATAGTTTTAATATTGCAGCGTCCCACAGTGATTTTCCTACGTTTAAGATAAAGGAAAATGCCGAGATAGAAGTAAAGAAAAAGTATATGCAGTTAAATACTGAAGGGTATGGCGGCATGCTCTGTGCAACCTGGTTTGACCGTCCGCTTTCCGTTGCCGGCAGGGTGATCGTAAAGGAAAAGGAGCATTTTACTACGAAGCTTGTGGATGTGGACCGCGACCTGGTGATGATACCCAGTATGGCGATCCATATGAACCGGGCAGTGAATGATGGTTATGCTTATAATAAACAGGTAGATATGCTTCCGCTGTTCGGAGGTGAAGACAGTAAAAAGGGAGATTTTAAACGGATCATTGCAGAAGCGGCAGGCGTCTTAGAAGAGTCTGTCTATGGAAGTGATCTCTATCTGTATAACCGGGAACAACCGTCCGTATGGGGAGCACAGGAGGAATTCATATCCTCACAGCATCTGGATGATCTTCAGTGTGCTTATGCGTCATTAAAAGGATTCCTTGAGGGACATCATGAAAAGAGTATCAATGTATATGCCTGCTTTGATAATGAAGAGGTAGGGTCCGGTACAAAGCAGGGAGCAGGATCAACATTTTTATATGATATCCTCAGACGTATTAATATGGGGCTGGGAAAGACCGAAGAGGATTATTACCGCGCCGTAGCAGGAAGTTTTATGCTGAGCGCCGATAATGCACATGCGGTACATCCGAATCATCCGGAGAAGACGGATGTAGGAAATTGTGTATATATGAATGAAGGGATCGTTGTGAAGTCTCATGCAGGGCAGAAGTATACCAGTGATGCAGTGAGTATTGCACTGTTTAGAGGAATCTGTGAGAAGGCAGAGGTTCCGGTGCAGTTTTTTGCGAATCGTTCTGATGAGGCCGGCGGCAGTACATTAGGAAATATTTCTTCTGCGAAAGTATCGTTGAATGCGGTCGATATCGGATTACCGCAGCTAGCGATGCACTCGGCCTATGAGACTGCAGGGATTAAGGATACGTATTATATGATAAGGGCAATGAAGGAGTTCTTCTCTTCACATTTCTGTGAAAAAGAAGGAATCATATTTATGGTGTAATCTTTAAATAGAATAAGATTATGATATGTAGCAGGAGGTGCTTTGGCATCTCCTGATTTATGTTTAGAAACGGCGCAGGCACCATTTTTCTAAAATACTGATCAGCGAATATAATATGGTTGCCATGAGACAGAGAAGGACGATGCTCATCAGGAGCCAATCCATTTTAAACAGGTGTGAGGGCATTCTGATACGATATGTTATATGTACAAAAAAGAAAAAATCGTATATAATCATAAACGAGAGGACATGTTGTAATGAAGATGTTGTCAGAAAGGATGTGACTGTATGGATAAGTCAGTAAGCAGAATCATAGGTATCGGACATCAGGATTTTGAAAAAGTACGAAAGAATCATATATTTTATGTAGATAAAACGCATTTCATCAAAGAATGGTGGGAGGCGAATGATGATGTAACATTGATCGCTCGTCCCAGAAGATTTGGAAAGACTCTGAATATGAGTATGCTGGAGAAGTTTTTCTCTGTTCAATATGCTGGACGGGGAGATTTGTTTGAAGGTTTGTCCATATGGGAAGAAGAAAAATACCGGGAACTCCAGGGAACTTATCCAGTTATTAGTCTGTCTTTTGCCAATGTGAAGGAGACGAGTTATGAGTCGGCAGTGATAAGAATCAGCCAGATTATCACAGAGTTATATAATGACACACATTTCCTGACGGAAGGAAACCTGCTGACGGAAGAAGAAAAAGAGTTTTTTCTTGGTGTTTCTATGAATATGCAGGAGGAGGAGGCAACAATTGCAATACACAGGCTGTCAAAATTTCTATACCGCTATTACGGGAAAAAAGTTCTCATTTTTTTAGATGAATATGATACTCCGATGCAGGAGGCATATGTGAATGGATATTGGGATAAGATCGTGTCGTTTATCAGAAATATGTTCAATGCTACGTTTAAAACGAACTCGTATCTGGAACGGGCGGTTATGACAGGAATTACCAGAGTAAGTAAGGAATCTATTTTTTCGGATCTGAACAATCTGAAAGTGGTCACGACTACATCAGAAAAGTATGCGGATAGTTTCGGGTTTACGGAAGAAGAAGTTTTTGGTGCATTGGATGAACTGGGAATGTCAGATAAACAGCTGGATGTGAAAAAATGGTATGATGGCTTCACATTTGGGAATAAGACTGATATTTATAATCCATGGTCTATCACCAATTATCTTGATACAGGGAAACTTCGGGCATATTGGGCGAATACCAGTTCCAACAGCCTGGTTGGCAAATTAATCCGTGAAGGAACCAAGGATGTAAAGCTGTCATTTGAAAGACTTCTTTTGGGGGAGCATCTGATTACATCGATTGATGAACAGATTGTATATAATATGCTGGATGCGAATGAAAAGGCAATCTGGAGTCTTCTGCTTGCCAGCGGGTATCTGAAAGTTATTCGGACCTGGGAGTATACGGAGTCGGAAATTGACGATACGACTCTTACCTGTGAACTGGCTGTTACCAATCTGGAAGTCAGGCTGATGTTTGGCGGGATGATACGTGGGTGGTTTGCAGGAAACCAGACTTATTATAACGATTTTATCAAGGCTCTGCTGCTTGGCGATATAGATGCAATGAACGATTTTATGAATGATATCACACAGACGATGTTCAGCTATTTTGATACGGGAAAGAATCCATCCAGAAAAGAACCGGAGAGATTCTATCATGGTTTTGTGTTGGGACTCATGGTAGAACTTTCTAATCGATATACGATTACCTCCAACCGGGAGAGCGGATTCGGACGGTATGATATCATGATGGAGCCGAAGAAGCCGGAAGATGACGCGATCATACTGGAATTCAAGGTACAGAATAAGAGACATGAGAAGGAACTGTCAGAGACGGTAGAGGCAGCTTTGAAGCAGATTGAGGATAAGAATTATGAGGCAGTATTGATTGCAAAGGGGATTGAAAAAGAACGCATCCGTAAATATGGATTCGCATTTTGCGGAAATGAAGTGCTGATTGGATAAGGAGGGGTATCTTTGCAGTTTATGAAGATCAGGACTGATCAGAACCAGCGGGAATTATCAGACCATGGAACCGTGCAGTTTCCCTTGTCGGTAAGTCATAATCATCTGAGTGATTATTTTGAAAGGTATATAGGATGTCACTGGCACGAGGAGTTTGAGATTCCGGTTATCATAAGCGGCTCTGTACGTTACCAGCTGAAAGATCAGACATTTGACCTGAATGCAGGAGAGGGCATGGTGATTAATTCGCGGATACCACATTCAATTATATCCGTCGGAGAAGAAGAACCGATATTGTTAAATACTATATTTTCTCCGTCTCTTTTGTATGGGACGCCCACCAGTGTGATTTACCAGAAGTTTCTGAATCCTTATATGAATACGCCGAAGCTGTCGGGGATTATGCTCTCTAAAGACGAGATAGAGATCATGAGACAGATTGATAGATTATACCATGAAGGAGCGCTTGGAGCGGAACTTGAGATTAAAGGTATGTTATGCCGATTGTTTTTCCGGCTTCTTTCTGAGCGACGGGATATGCTGCAGAATGCAAAGCCTTCTAATGAGGAAGCGTTGTTGAGGCTGAATATACTTCTGGATACGATTCATCAGAACTATGGAGAGCAGCTGCAGCTGACGGAGCTTGCGGCAAAGATATCTGTTTCGAAAGAAGGCTGCTGCCGGTTTTTTAAAAGTATGACGGGAAAAACAATATCACAGTATCTGGAAGATTACCGGATAGCACAGGGAATCCTGCTTCTTCAGGAGGATAAGTATTCGATTACACAGATTGCTTATCTGGTTGGATTTGGAAATCCGGGACGTTTTGCGGCGGCGTTTGCAAAGAAAATGAACTGTACGCCCAGTCAGTACCGAAAGGGGCTTACAGTTCACAAGTGATTTGCCGTGTTTATAGAGAGCGGGGATGAATGATATGCCAGACTGTGTAATGATGTGCAAACATTCTTCCCTCCAGGAATGGCTGTGCTATCGTACGGTTAAAGAAATCAATCAGAGATCCCATGAAAAATGCGGTAATGATGGTTCCGATTCCTGCAATTCCTGAAATTCCGGAAACAGGGCCGCCGGACAGAAGGTGTGCTCCGCATCCGACGGTAACACAGATAAGATCTGTGCAGACACGTACGTATTTGAATGGTCCGACGCGCATTTTATTCGCCAGGATCAACGCAACTGAATCATAAGGTGATACGCCCATGTCCGCGGTAAAATAGAACGATGAACTTAAGCACATCAGGAAGATACCGAAGACAAAAGACGCGATGCGGATCCCTAAGGATGGCATGATAAATATCTGTTGTAAAGCTGTAGTCGAAAGGTCTACGATATAACCCAGCAGAAAGAGATTAATTATGGTTCCCAGGCCGATATAATGGCGGTCAAAGATAAAAGCAAATAAAAGCAGGCAGATACTTACTGCGATATGAAGAGTTCCGTACGGAATGGGAATCATGGTATTAAGGCCTGTCATAAGCGACTGAAAAGGATCAACACCGAAGACTGCCAGTTTTAAGAATCCGACGCTTACACCACACAGAAATATTCCGCCGATTGTCATACATATCCGTTTGTAAAAATGATTTTTATCACTTATATTTGACATTGTAAAAGCCTCCTGTTTTTCTTGTGATTTGTTTTTGAACAGCTTTTAGTATAGGAAAAACAGTGGTTATAAAAAAGACGTATTTTGAGAATTTTTATACAGATATTGACGGAAAACATGACCTGCATTCCTAGTGTTATGTAATATTCTGTTCAGGGATATTGTGAAGAAGGTACGGCCGGAAGAACTGTATGTCAAATACTATCCATGCTAAAATGAATGTATTATGACTGAACGGAAGAATGGGGGAAAAGAATGTTAACTGATAGAAAATCTGTTTTAAAATACTGCTTGTCTTTGCCAGATACATACCAGGATGCTCCGTTTCATGATCTTAACTGGCAGTTAGTCCGGTATAAAAAGAATAAGAAGGCATTTGCATGGACGTATGAATGGGAAGACGGGACTATCCGTGTAAATGTGAAGGTAGATCCGCAGTGGCGGGATTTCTGGCGGCAGACCTACAAAGCGGTGATTCCAGGATATCATCAGAACAAGGAGCATTGGAATACGATTATCTTGGATGGAAGTATTCCAGACAAGGATATTAAACGTATGATCGCAGAGAGTTACGATCTTATAACAGGAAAGAAGAAGCAAGGAGTGTGATATTTTAACAATAAGACAAGCAAGATTAGGCATATGATGTATCAAAACGAAAAAGGTACAATCATATGCCTGATTTAATTCCATCATTATCAGTTAAAGAACAGACTGATGTCAAGAAGCATGAAATTAAAATTATGTTAAAATTAGCCGATATCCTGCTGCAAGATAACCTGATCACCCCGGAAGAAAATTATCATCTGAAACAGTTGATTGAAAGCGGTGGTTCCATATGATACTACGCGCCGTAATCTATGCGAGATGCAGTACGGAAGAGGAGAGCCAAAAGGATGCTTTGAAAAAGCAAGTAGAAGAGGGAAAGTTATGTGTTCGTGAAAATGGGTGGACGCTGTCGGATATCTATGTAGAGAGCCGGTCCGGGACAACGACCAAAGGAAGGAGCGAGTACAACCGTCTCTATGGGGACCTGGTAAGCGATAAGTTTGATATTATCGTAATCAAATCCCAGGATAGATTGATGCGCAACACCAAGGATTGGTATCTTTTTGTCGACCGTCTCCTGACAGAACAGAAGAGACTCTATATCTATATCGAGCGTAAATTTTATACGACAGACGATGCCCTGATTACGGGAATCAAGGCAATTCTGGCAGAAGAATACAGCAGGGAACTGAGCAAGAAGATCAATAATGCCCACAGAAACCGGCAAAAGCACAATGGACCGGTTGTCCTAACGTCTCAAACATACGGATATAGGAAGATGCCGGATAAGAGTGTGGTGATTGTGGAAGAGGAAGCTAAGATTAAGAGACGCATGTATGAATTGTGCGCCGCGGGATTCGGCAGCAGAACCATCTCGAACATTTTAAAAAGCGAAGGTATTGTAAACAGAAATGGAAAGCCGTTCACAGATTCAGCAATCCTTCGGATGATCCATAATCCGCTTAACAAAGGGACCGCTGTGATGAACCGGCTTCATTATGATTTTGAGTCAAAGAAGACATGGAAAGTGCCGGAGGAAGAACAGTATGTCTATGAAAATAAAGTGCCTCCTATCGTGTCGGAAGAATTATGGGAGGCGGCAAATCGAAAAATAGCGAAAAGAGCAGAATATTCGCAGAATGGAAGTAGGATAAGAGGGAGAAACACGGGAAAATCTCAATTGAGCGGGAAATTATTCTGTGGATTATGCGGCAGCCCTTACTATAGAAGAACAAGGAAACGCTGCAAGGACAAAGCGGCAATCTATGAGTGGAAATGTAAGAAATACCTGGAGACGGGCAGGAGCGTGAATAAACAGGACCGACTGCAATCATGGAGAATGGAGTTATCGGTGGAAGAAGCAAGGGGATGCGATAATGTTCATCTGGATGAAGATGAGTTATACAGACTGTTAGGTGAAGTCTGTAAGAAAAGATATCAGCCGGATAAGGCTCAAATCATCGAAGACGTGGTAAAAATTCTGAAAGTTGTATTAACGTTAAAGGAAAAGGACTATCAATCGGTGCTGGAGAAAGAGAGCCGGCAGAAAGATAAGTTATCAGGGCAGATGGACATACTGGTGGAAAAACTGCTGGACGGTATTATTTCCAATGAGACCTATCAGAGGAAGCAGCAGGAGTTGGAGCAGGCTCTTTCAGCAGTCAAAGACAAGGTTCGGGACTTAGAGCGGCAGAACGCAAAGGAAGACGGGATTAAGGAACGATTATCCTACATCGAGGAGACGTTACATAAAAGCAGGGCGGTAGAGAAGGCTGCGGTCATGAAGATGCTGGAAGAGGTGGATAAGATATGGATTTATCCGGAATATATGGAGATTGTGTTTCGTTTGCCTAATCATGCCGGGAACAGCCTGAAAATAGAATATGGGAATCTGTTCAACTATAAAGAGAGAAAGAAAGATGAACGAGAAATCATTGTAGAACTCATGAGAAAGGACCCGAAGATTACTGCCAAAAAGATTGCTGAAAATATGGGTATCAGCCTGGCCGGGGCAAATTACAGGATCCATGCGTTGAAGACGGAGGGGCGAATTAGATTCAGGGGAAGCGGAGGCAGGGGAGAGTGGGAAATAATGACATGAATATTGTATCAGAATGCCTCCTCATCTAAATACCTGACTGGAATATATAATTAGATACCCCAATCCGTCTCTTGCGGCCAGGAATTCTCCAATGATTACGCCCACCAGACAAAGTCCGATATTGACCTTCATATTACTGATGATTGCCGGTATGGAACTTGGCAGTACTACTTTAGAAAGTGCATGAAACTTGCTGCCTCCCAGTGTGTAGATCAGCTTGATTTTGCCAGGATCCACAGTAGTGAAACTGGTATAGAGGCTTAAGATGCTGCCAAAGATGGCGACCGACATACCTGCTACGATAATTGTCGTCTTCGTAGCGCCGAGCCATACGATCAGCAGCGGAGCAAGCGCGGATTTGGGCAGACTGTTCAGGACAACCAGGTAAGGGTCCAGGATTTCGGAGAGCTTCTGGCTGAACCATAGGGCAACTGCCACCAGGATGCTGATGGCAATCACAAGCAGGAAGCTTAAGATGGTCTCGTATAAGGTTACGCCTAGATGGAGAAAAATGCTTTTATCCATCAGCATTCCAAAGAAGCACAGCGCAATCTTTGAGGGACTGCTGAAGATAAAGGAATCAATAATACCCACGTTAGCAGTAAATTCCCATATAAACAGAAAACTCAGCAGGATCAATATTCGTGATATTCTGACAATCCGCTTGTGTTTCCGATGCTTAAGCAGGTATTGCTGCTGACCTTTTGACAGATTATTCATCTGTGTTCAACTCCTTCCATATGAGATTAAAATATGTTTTGAATTCTGGAGCGTTGCGCCGGTTCAGCGGTGTATCTTCAGCAAGGTTGAAAATCAGCGGTATGGTCTGCTTGATGGATGCAGGGCGTCCGGAGAGGATGATTACCCGATCTGCCAGCGATATGGCTTCTGACAGGTCATGAGTTACAAGCAGGGCAGACTTGCCTTCTTTACGGATAATCTGGCCGATATCATCGCCAACTGTCAGTCGTGTCTGGTAGTCAAGAGCGGAAAATGGTTCATCTAAAAGCAGAAGCTCTGGTTCCAGTACCAGTGTGCGAATCAGCGCTGCGCGCTGCCGCATACCGCCGGAGAGTTCGGACGGACGCGAGGTTTCAAAATGACGGAGTCCATAGAGATCCAGAAGGTCATGGGCCCGCTGACGCGTCCGTGCCGTCAGCATATGTTGGACTTCCAGACCGAGGATGACATTGCTGTAGATGGTGCGCCATTCAAAGAGTTCGTCATGCTGGAGCATATAGCCTACATTGGTGGTGCTTTCTTTTAAGTATTTTCCATTGATCTTAATCAGGCCTTTTTCTGGTTCCAGGAGTCCTGAGATCAATGATAGGAGTGTGGATTTGCCGCATCCGGAAGGTCCTACTATGGATACGAATTCCCCTTTGTTCAGCGCAAAAGATATGTCCGTAAGAGCAGGAGTTTCACCTTCCAGGGTGTGATAGGCGTAATGGATATGTTTTAGTTCTAATACTTGTTCCATAGGAACCTCCTGTAATGACTATATGTTATTTTATGTAAATATCGTGAATTAGTGACGGATTGACCTTGTCAGATATATAGAAAACAGGTATAATGCAAAAGTGTCATACTAGAGATGTTTTTTGAAGGAGAACGATTTTGATGAATTATCAGAAAGAGTTGGAGAAACTGATTGAGGGTCTGGTAAGGGAAAGGAAGGTGCCGCGGCTGCTGCTACATAGCTGTTGCGCGCCCTGCAGCAGTTATGTGTTGGAGTACCTGAGTAATTATTTTGAGATTACCATATTATATTATAATCCCAATATTTATCCAGAGAGTGAATATACCAAACGGATTCTTGAGCAGCAGACATTGATTGGGGAGATGAGGACACAGCATCCGGTTGCATTTATGGCAGGGAATTATGACAAGGAACTCTTTTATGAGATGGCAAAAGGGTTAGAGCATCTGAAGGAAGGCGGGGAACGGTGCTTTAAGTGTTATGAACTAAGGCTGCGGGAAGCGGCGCAGGTTGCCGGAGAGTGTGGATTTGATTATTTTGCGACGACACTGAGTATTAGTCCGCTTAAGAATGCGGTTAAGCTCAACGAAATAGGAATGCGGCTTGCAGGAGAGTATGGAGTTGCTTACCTGCCGTCGGATTTTAAGAAGAAGAATGGTTATAAACGTTCGATTGAGTTGTCAAAAAAATATGGCTTATACCGCCAGGATTATTGCGGGTGTGAGTTTTCCGTTGCAGCGGCGCACAAGGCCTAGTGTATTGTACTGACACGTTCATAATTTGACTAACTGAACAGCCTCTTGTTGAAACATGAATGTTTTATTGTGATTTAACGTCAGATAAAAGAAAAGGAGTGAAAGAATAATGGAACAGAAATTAAGAGTAGGTATTTTGGGAGCGACCGGAATGGTTGGACAGCGTTTTATCTCACTGCTTGAAGATCATCCATGGTTTGAAGTTGTAACAGTAGCCGCGAGCCCGAGGTCTGCAGGAAAGACCTATGAGGAGGCGGTAGGCGATCGATGGAAGATGAGTACGCCGATGCCGGAGTCTGTAAAGAAGCTGGCTGTATTGAATGTGAACGAAGTAGAGAAGGTTGCTGCAACGGTTGATTTTGTGTTCAGCGCTGTTGACATGACAAAAGAAGAAATAAAAGCAATTGAAGAAGAATATGCGAAGACAGAAACGCCGGTTGTATCAAATAACAGTGCGCACCGCTGGACGCCTGACGTGCCGATGGTAGTACCGGAGATTAATTCAGAACATTTTGAAGTCATCGAAGCTCAGATGAAACGACTGGGAACGACACGTGGATTTATCGCCGTGAAGCCAAACTGTTCTATCCAGAGTTATGCGCCTTGTCTTGCGGCATGGAAAGAATTCGTCCCGACAGAGGTGGTCGCAACGACTTACCAGGCAATCTCAGGAGCAGGTAAGACATTTAAGGACTGGCCTGAGATGGTGGAGAATATTATCCCGTATATCGGAGGAGAAGAAGAAAAGAGTGAGCAAGAGCCGCTTCGTGTGCTGGGCAAGGTAGAGAACGGGCAGATTATGAAAGCAGAATTACCGAAGATTACCTGCCAGTGTATTCGCGTGCCTGTATTGAACGGGCATACGGCAGCAGTATTTATTAACTTTGAGAAAAAACCGACAAAGGAACAGTTGATTGAGAAGCTGGTTAATTATAAAGGATACCCGCAGGAACAGAATCTTCCAAGCGCACCGAAACAATTTATTCGGTATCTCGAAGAAGATAACCGTCCGCAGGTAACATTAGATGTTGATTATGAGAATGGAATGGGAATCTCTATCGGACGTCTGAGAGAAGACAGCATCTACGATTATAAGTTTGTAGGGCTTTCACATAATACTGTGCGAGGCGCAGCCGGCGGAGCAGTGCTCTGTGCAGAAGCACTGACCGCAAAGGGATATATTAAGGCGAAATAGACGAAGAGAACATCTTTTCAGTTTTCTTGATAACAGCGAAATAGCTGATTACCAGAATAACAGTGGCGCCAATCCATGCCATGATCTCGGCGTAGAAGATGCCTGTCTCGCCAACCAGCACAGGCAGGAATATGGCGGTCAGAGCGCGCATGACAAATTCTGCGATTCCGGAAGCCATAGGCAGGATGGTATTGCCCATTCCCTGGATCGTGGAACGGGTGATATGTAAGGTGTACAGGATGGGCAGGCAGATACTCATGATAGCCAGGTAGTGATAGGCAATTGAAAGTGTCTGTTCAAATTCATCAGGCGTACCGGAGATGAACCAGCTAAGGATAACCTTACCGAAGAATAGCATAAGGAATGCAATTAATAATGAGGTCAGCAGTGCAATCAGTATTGCTGACCTTACTCCTTTGCGGATTCGGTCTGTCCTTGCGGCGCCAAGATTCTGCCCGGTGTAGGTGACCATGGCATATCCGTAAGAGGTAGCGGCAACTTCTAGTATACCGTAGAGCTTATTGGTAGCTGTAAATCCGGCAATAAAGATAACGCCGAATCCATTGACCACGAATTGTACGATCATTCCGCCCACAGATATGATTGCATTCTGAAATGCCATCGGGAATCCCAGGATAAGCAGCCGGAGGGACAGCTTACTTAGCAGCCGGAAATCAGAAGACTGCATTGACAATATATCAATCTTCCGGATGTGATACAGACAGAAAAGGCTGGATATTAACTGGGCTATCAAAGTAGCGGCAGCGGCTCCGCCGATACCGAGTCCAAAGACCAGTACGAATATAAGATCTAATACAATATTGGTTATGGCTGCTACAATCATCGCATGGAGAGGAGTCTTGCCGTCTCCCAGAGAGCGCAGGATGGACGCCAGAAGATTGTATGTCATGACGACAGGAATCCCCAGATACATGATTCGCAGATAGAGCAGGGTATCCGGAAGTATCGCCGCCGGTGTCTGTAAAAGGTTCAGGACAGGATGAGCAAACAACTGTCCGATTCCAAGGAGTACGATAGAGGACAGAAGGGACAGGACCGTGGAATTACCGATAGCTTTGCGCAGGTCGTTATATCTGCCGGCGCCGAACTCCTGGGCCATAAGAATCCCAAAGCCTTGCGTGAAACCTTGAATGATGCCGAGCATCATCCAGTTCATCCAGTCTGCCGCGCCTAGAGCAGCAAGTGCGCTTACACCAAGGGCTTTCCCCACGACCATGGTGTCTACGACCGTATACAGCTGTTGAAAAACATTTCCGATCATCAGCGGCATTGCAAAAGAAAAGATTAAGGAAGCAGGCCTTCCTTCTGTCATTTTTTTAATGTGTGATGCCATAATAAAAACCTCATCTGAATATTGTTCGGTCAAATACATCGCTGCAAAGAGGCATTCGACCTTCGCGGCAGTCTCCAAATGCCTGTAAGCAGTCACTTGGCTTGTTGCTCGCGGGAATAGACTTACCTGTGAATCATATCATGGATTTCACAGGCTTTCAATATAGGAAAACATATAATTTTCCTAACTCTTTCTTTCATTTTTTCCTTGCAGGTGGTAGAATATAGAAAGATAATAACTGTCCGGTCTTAATGCTGTTTTCAGAGATACCGGAAGGTTATGAATGATGATAGAATGCGAGGTACAGATATGGACAAAGAGATTCTGAATTATACCCAGAACAGAGAGCTGTCGTGGCTTAAGTTTAACCAAAGAGTATTAGAAGAAGCACAGGATGCGTCTGTTCCCCTTCTGGAGCGCATGAAGTTTGTAGCAATTTTTACAAGTAATCTGGATGAGTTCTTTATGATACGTGTGGGAAGTCTTTTTGATATGGCGCATACAGATGCGAATACCAGGGACAGCCGTTCTGGCATGACTCCCAAGGAACAATTAGATAAGATCTTTGAGGCAGTTGCGCCGCTTTATAAAGAACGTGATAAGACATACGCAGAGATTAAAAAGCAGCTGCAGCCTTATGGGGTATACAGCCTGAATTTTAAAGATCTTGAGCAGAATGAGAAGAAGTATGTGAAGAAATATTTCAAAGATCAGATTCTCCCGGTTCTTTCCCCCCAGATTGTAGACGCTAATCATCCATTTCCGCATTTATTGAATAAAGAAGTATATGTAACTGCGAATTTGAGATTCAAAGAGAAATCAAATGCAAAGAATATGATGGGAATCGTTCCAATCCCGCAGTTTGTATCAGATATTTTATATCTTCCGGGGCATGACGTCCGGTATATCCGCATGGAAAAAGTGATCATGGAGTATCTGGACCTGGTGTTCTCCAAATATGAGGTTTCGGACGCCAATTATATCTGTGTAACGAGAAATGCAGATATTGCGCCGGATGACGAAGCGTTGGAGATCAGTGACGATTTCCGTTATCTGATGAAAGAAACCCTGCATAAGCGGCGCAGGATGGCAGTTGTGCGTCTTGAGATTGCTGAGAAGCTGAAGCCGGATATGGAGGCATATTTCTGTGAAAAATTCAATATCGAGCCGGAACAGATATTCAGGACAAAGATTCCGATGAAGCTTGATTTCATGTTTGCGATTGGAAGTAAATTGGCGGAATCGACAAAGCGTTCATTGACTTATAAGCCTTTTACACCGCAGAATTCGCCTCATGTCCAGGACAGTAGTGTGATGCGGCAGGTGAAGCGTAAAGATATCCTCTTATTCTATCCTTATGAGAGTATGGATCCATTTCTGAAAATGATTAAGGAAGCGTCAGTGGACCCTAATGTAGTGACGATTAAGATTACAATCTACAGACTGGCGAAGAAAGCAAGGCTGGTGGAATATCTCTGTGCCGCTGCAGAGAACGGTAAAGATGTTACTGTTCTGATTGAACTACGGGCAAGATTCGATGAGCAGAATAATATTGACTGGTCTGAGCGTATGGAAGAGGCTGGCTGTCGGGTGATCTATGGTTTTGAAGATTACAAGGTGCATTCTAAGATATGTCTGATTACATATCGTAACCGGAATGAGATTCAATATATTACACAGATTGGCACAGGTAATTATAATGAGAAAACGGCAGGGATGTATACAGATTTGTCATTGATGACTGCGAATCCGGCGATTGGAAAGGATGCGGCAGAGTTTTTCAAGAACATGTCGATTGGAAATCTGGACGGAAGCTATGATCATCTCATCGTATCGCCTACAAGCCTGAAACAAAAAGTCTTGTATCTGATTGACGAGGAGATTAAGAAAGGAAGTAACGGCAGGATTATTATGAAGATGAATTCTCTGACGGATGTGGATTTCATCTCGAAGATATCAGAAGCATCGAGAGCCGGAGTGAGGGTAGACTTGATTGTCAGGGGGATTTGTTGTATACTTCCAGGAGTGCCAGGCTATACGGATAACTTAAGGTCTATGAGTATCGTAGGCCGGTATCTGGAACATGCGCGTATCTTTAGTTTTGGTACAGGAGCGGGACAGAAAGTCTATATTGGTTCCGCGGATATGATGACAAGAAACACAGAGAAGCGCGTGGAGGTAGCATGTCCGATTGTGGACGACAATATCAGACGGCAGATTAATCATTATCTGAAAGTGATGCTGAACGATAATGTGAAATCCAGAGTGCTTCAGAGCGATGGTACATTTATTAAAAAGAAAGCGGCAGGGACTCTGATTGATTCTCAGGCAACATTCATGGAAGAGGCGATCCATGCCAGAAGAGAGGAGCCGGAGAAAGAAAATCATATCGTCGGGTGGATCCGCAATCTTTTAAAACATTAGTATATTGACTGCTGATACAGCAGTCGCATCGCCCGTTGCTCGCAGGAATAAAAAGAGGAGAATAGAAATTTATATGGGGAAATCACTTTATATTGCTGAGAAACCCAGCGTGGCACAGGAATTTGCCAAGGCACTGAAGATGAATGCCAGAAGAGGAGACGGATATCTGGAGTCAGAAGAAGCTGTCGTTACATGGTGCGTCGGGCATCTGGTGACGATGAGCTATCCGGAGGAATATGATCCGAATCTGAAAAGGTGGAGTCTGGAGACTCTGCCTTTTATACCGAAGGAGTTCAAATATGAGGTGATTCCGGCTGTTGCCAAGCAGTTTCGGATTGTTGCCGGACTTCTGAACAGGGAGGATGTGGATTGTATCTATGTATGTACGGACTCTGGACGGGAGGGAGAATATATCTACCGGCTGGTGGAACAGCAGGCACATGTGAAGGGAAAGGAACGCCGGAGGGTATGGATTGACTCTCAGACAGAAGAAGAGATTCTGCGCGGAATACGTGAAGCAAAGGATCTGAAAGAGTACGATAATCTGTCGGCATCGGCTTATCTCCGGGCTAAGGAAGATTATCTGATGGGAATTAATTTCTCACGCATCCTGACGTTAAAATATGGCAACAGCATCTCGAATTATCTGAACACAAAATATTCTGTGATATCGGTGGGAAGAGTTATGACTTGTGTGCTTGGCATGGTGGTCCGCCGGGAAAGGGAGATTAGAGAGTTCATCGAAACGCCGTTTTATAGGATTGTCAGTACGAATGGAGACACCGGCGAAACATTTGAAGGCGAGTGGAGAGCAGTAAAAGGTTCCCGATGGTTTGAATCATTCAATCTATATAAGGAAAATGGATTCAAGGAGAGGGAGAAAGCAGAAGCTCTGATTATGTACTTGCGTGAAGGCACAGATGAAGAGAAGCCGCTTACATGCCAGATTGTTTCGATAGAGAAGAAGAAGGAAAAGAAGAATCCGCCGCTGCTCTTTAATCTTGCAGAATTGCAGAATGAATGTTCGAAACGTTTTAAGATCAGTCCAGATGAGACTCTTCGTATCGTACAGGAATTGTATGAGAAAAAACTGGTAACCTATCCGAGAACGGATGCCAGAGTCTTATCTACAGCAGTGGCAAAAGAGATACATAAGAATCTGAACGGCCTGATGAAATATGAAGCTGCGGTGCCGTATTTAAAAGAAATCGTAGGATTTGGGAGCCATAAAGGACTTGAAAAGACCAGATATGTCAATGATAAGCAGATTACAGATCATTATGCGATTATTCCAACAGGGCAGGGGATGAACGCACTGAACTCCCTGCCATATCTGTCGTCCCAGGTGTATGATGTGGTTGTCAAAAGATTCTTAAGTATCTTCTATCCTCCGGCAGTTTATCAGAAGATTGCTATCGTGACTAAGATAAAAGAAGAATCCTTTTTTGCAAGTTTTAAAGTACTTGCGGAAGAAGGATACCTGAAGGTTACAGGGGTTCCTGGACAGAAGAAAGATATTTCCGAGGCGGAGGAAAAGAACGGGAAGAAGAACCGAAGCAAAGACCAGGAAGAAGAGGAAGAATCAGGGACAGAACGTAATATGGACGCTGCCTTCTTTCAGAAGATACAGAGACTTAAGAAAGGCATGATTCTTCCCGTACAGGCATTGGAGATCAAAGAAGGCAAAACGTCTCCTCCTAAGAGATATAATTCCGGCTCTATGATACTTGCCATGGAAAATGCGGGACAGTTGATTGAAGATGAGGAACTCAGGGCACAGATAAAAGGAAGCGGAATAGGAACCAGCGCTACCCGCGGCGAGATCTTAAAGAAATTGTTCAATATAGAATATCTTGCATTAAATAAAAAGACACAGATTGTAACACCGACTCTGCTTGGGGAGATGATTTTTGACGTGGTAGAGCATTCAATTAAGTCGCTTCTGAATCCAGAGCTTACCGCAAGCTGGGAGAAGGGGCTGACTTATGTGGCAGACGGTGAGATTACACCGGAAGAATATATGCAGAAACTTGACCATTTCATCATAAGCAGGACAGAAGGAGTTAAGGGATTGTATAACCAGAGCCAGCTGCGCGCCTGTTATGACAAGGCTGCGAGCGTATATAAAAAACCCGTCAAAGGACGGGGAAATGTGAAGAAGAACCAGAAACAAGACTAAGAGAGGAGAACAGACAGAATGAATGAATTAAAAGAGTTGACGGTTAAAGAGCTGTACACATTGAATGAGACCATTGCAAAAGACATATTTGAGGGAGTTACCTATCCATGGGAGGTTTTGCCGAAGATCAGTGAATTTATCCTGCGTCTGGGCGCGACACTTTCGGAAGAGGAATACGATAAAGTGGGAGAAGATGTGTGGATTGCCAAGTCAGCGAAGGTATTCGAGTCTGCATATATTCATGGACCGGCAATCATCGGAAAGGATGCAGAGGTGAGGCAGTGTGCTTTCATACGTGGAAATGCGATTGTAGGAGAAGGCGCTGTTGTCGGGAATTCTACGGAACTTAAGAACGTGATTCTGTTCAACAAGGTTCAGGTTCCGCATTATAATTATGTGGGGGATTCCATCCTTGGATATAAGGCTCACATGGGGGCTGGTTCTATTACTTCTAATGTAAAGTCAGATAAGAAATTAGTTGTAGTGAAGACGCCAAAAGGAAATATCGAGACAGGTATCAAGAAGTTCGGCGCTATGCTGGGGGACGAAGTAGAAGTAGGCTGCGGCACTGTCCTGAATCCGGGAAGCGTTGTGGGAAGCCATACGAATATCTATCCGCTTTCCAGTGTAAGGGGATTCGTGCCGGCGGGCAGTATCTATAAGAGACAGGGTGAAGTGGTAGAGAAGATAGACGAATAACAGATAGAAGAACAGGAGGGATTAAGATGCATAAGATAGGGTTTATAGGCGTGGGTATCATGGGAAAGTCTATGGTCCGCAACCTGATGAAAGCAGGATTCGAACTTCATATCTATGCCAGGACGAAGTCAAAAGTAGAAGATGTAATCAGCGAGGGAGCAGTCTTTCATGAGTCTATAAAGGATTGTGTGGAGGATTGTGATGCGGTCATTACGATTGTAGGATTTCCGCAGGATGTGGAGGAAGTGTATTTTGATGAGGGAAATATCCTGGATTGCGCTTCTTTGGGCGCATACTTAATTGATATGACGACCACAAGCCCGATGCTTGCGAAGAAGATCTACGAGGCGGGCAAAGAAAAGGGGTATCATGTGCTGGACGCACCGGTGACAGGCGGAGACGGCGGCGCTAAAGCAGGAACGTTATCGATTCTTGTGGGCGGCGAGAAAGAAGATTATGAGGCATGCATGCCGCTCTTCGAAGCGATGGGAACGAATATTAATTATCAGGGAGACGCCGGATGCGGACAGCATGCAAAACTGGCGAACCAGATTATGATTGCAGGAACGTTGTCAGGCGTCTGTGAGGCGCTGACTTACGCACAGGCTAAAGGACTCAACCTGCAGGTGCTTATTGATTCGGTATCCACCGGAGCGGCAGGAAGCAAACAGCTTGATACCTTCGGACCGAAGATCTTAGCGGAGGATTATGCGCCGGGATTCTTCATGAAGCACTTCATTAAAGATATGAAGCTTGCGCTTACAGAGGCGAATATGAGTGATTTGTGCCTGGACGTGCTCAGCCAGACCCTTGCGAATTATGAAGAATTAGCGGCAGAAGGGCACGGAGATCTTGGAACACAGGCGCTGATGAAATATTATGAGCCGGTGGCATACGAAGAAGACGAGGAATAGAAGAATTTTTTGGAACCTGGAAGTATATAGATTCAGTAAGAGGAGAAAAGAAACATGGCAAGTGAAAATTTTGTAACGTTTGAAATTGGTAAGACGAAGCATATCGCATTGGTTGCTCACGACGGTAAGAAGAAAGAACTGGTGGAATGGTGCGACAAGAATAAGGAGATCTTGAAGGGACACTTCTTATGCGGGACAGGTACGACAGCCAGATTGATTGCAGAGAAGACGGGACTTCCGGTAAAGGGATATAACAGCGGTCCACTTGGAGGAGATCAGCAGATTGGAGCTAAGATTGTAGAAGGACAGATTGATTTCATGATCTTCCTGTGGGATCCGTTGGAGGCTCAGCCGCACGATCCGGATGTAAAGGCGTTGCTTCGTATTGCAGTTGTATATGATATACCGATTGCAAATAATCTGGCGACTGCGGATTTCATGCTGAATTCCAAATATATGGAAGGAACGTATGATCGGAAAGTACAGAACTTTAATAAGACGGTTCAAGAGCGCGTGGAGCAGATGAAATAAAGCGGGTTACGGGGAAGGAATTAGATGGGAAACAAGTCAAAGCCCCTGCTGCAAGCAGTCATTTCTTGAAAAGTAACCTTGATAATACAAGCATAGAAAAACAGATGTAATTGCAGACATCTGTTTTTCTATGCTTGTATTACTATTCATATACAGAAAATTTCCTATTGGAAACTTTCCTGCATACGATGATATTAAAAATTAAGTATTAAATGTTGGAAGGAAGTATACTACTTCATTACATTTCTTTTTATATTTTCTTAATATTTTCTTCGAA
>CANSLW010000011.1 GCA_947647815.1 uncultured Dorea sp.
GTTCTCCTCAGCCGAAGAACTGCCGTTTTCCGCGTTTTCTTCCGCTTTCTTCATTATTGACATCAAAAGACTGATGAATGGCGTCTTTGTATTCCTCTTCTGTGTGGACGATGAATACACCGATGCTGGAACCGCCGGAACATGGCTTGATTACCAGTGGAAGGTAGTAGCCCAGTTCTGCAAGTGGAGTATCTTTGGTCTTGCGTGTCAGAGAAGTCCCTCTTGGAGTAGAGACGCCCGACATCTTGAAGATCTGCTTTGCAACTAATTTGTTCATAGATACGGCACATCCCAGTGAACTTGGACCGGTATATTTGATTCCCAGGACATCGAAGGTTGCCTGCAATTTGCCGTCTTCTCCAATGGATCCGTGAAGTCCCATAAATGTGATATCAGCCATCTGGCATAATTCGATGACATTTGGACCAATCAGGGATTCTGAATTGCCTGGACGAGATTTCTTCAGTGCTTCCAGGTCAGGGGCAGTCGTGCGAATGCCCTCTGCAATCTCAAGCCCGGCGCCCGGGAGGTTGAATACTTCTTCTAAGTTTCCGGTATCGCAGGGATAACCCATATAGACATCCATCAGGAAAGCCTGATGTCCGTTTTCGCGGAGTATTTTGCAGATTCCGGCGCCTGATATCAGTGATACGTCACGTTCCGGACTTAATCCACCGGCTAATACGATTATTTTCATAGATATTCTCCTTACTACAATTATTGGTTTATTTTTCAATACTCATTTGATCCAGAAGTTTTCTCTTTACTTCATAAAGCTTTGGTGACAGATCCACATAGACTCTGTGAGGATAGAAGAGCCGTTTAGTTTCTTCCCACAGCGTCTTCTTTTCCTGTCGGCAGTACTCGGCAATCTCTTTTACGGAAGGAGATTTGTAGATACATTCACCGTTCTTGAATATCGGAACAAGGATTTCACGCATAGTGTAAGAACCACCAGTAAGCTTCGTCTTCTTCCATGTCTCAATAGGGTCAAACAGAAGCAGGTCTTCATTGGTATCAAAAGTTTCATCAGCAAAACAGATAAGGTCTGCCTTGACTTTTCCTGTTGTTTTATCATAGATTCTGAATATTGTTTTGTTACCGGGATTGGTGATTTTCTCTGTATTTTCTGAAATTTTTATCTTAGGAACGAATTCGCCTGTCTCATTCTGAATAGCGGCAAGCTTGTACACCCCGCCGAAGGATGGGTTGTCTTTAGAGGTAATCAGGTTCGTTCCTACACCCCAGGAGTTAATGGCAGCGCCCTGCATCTTAAGATCATGAAGCAGATACTCGTCCAGATCATTGGAGGCACAGATGGCAGCGTCTGGGAATCCAGCTTCATCAAGCATCTTACGAGCCTCTTTGGAAAGATAGGCAAGGTCGCCGCTGTCCAGACGGATTCCATATTTTTTGAATGGTTTTCCAGCGTCGCGGAATTCCTTGAATACACGGATAGCGTTCGGAACTCCGGATTTTAGTGTATCATAAGTATCTACTAACAGAGTGCAGTTATCAGGATACATCTCTGCATAGGTTTTAAATGCGGTATATTCATCGGAAAAGCTCATAATCCAGCTGTGTGCATGGGTTCCCATTACAGGAACATCGAAGAGTTCTCCGGCAAGTACGTTGGAGGTACCGACACATCCGCCGATCATGGCGGCACGTGCGCCGTATAATCCTGCATCCGGGCCCTGGGCGCGTCTCAGGCCGAATTCCATGATCCCATCACCGTTGGCAGCGAACACGATACGGGATGTCTTCGTGGCGATGAGAGACTGGTGATTAATGATATTCAGGATTGCTGTCTCTACGAGCTGCGCTTCCATGATAGGAGCAACAACTTTAAGGAGA
The DNA here is from genome assembly GCA_947647815.1 of uncultured Dorea sp. Taxonomy (GTDB): domain Bacteria; phylum Bacillota; class Clostridia; order Lachnospirales; family Lachnospiraceae; genus Sporofaciens. The sequence continues at coordinate 1,858 of CANSLW010000011.1, forward strand.
GGCTCTTTAGGAAATACTACGGTTCCTTCAGGAATGGCGTAGATATCGCCGCTAAAATGGAAACCGCTCAGATACTGTAGAAAATCTTCGCGGAATATTCCAAGTCCCCGCAGATAATCTACGTCTTCATAAGTGAAATTAAGATTTTTGATATAGTCGATAACCTGTTGAAGTCCGGCACAGACGGAATATCCGTTGTTGCAAGGATTCTGACGGAAGAAAACGTCAAAGATAACCTTCTCATGCTGTCCTTTCACATAGTAGCCCTGCATCATTGTCAATTCATACAGGTCTGTCAGCAAAGTTAAATCTTGTCTGTTCATTGTTTTTTATATGCTCCTTTGATTGTAATCTGTCTTATTATATCATTAGTGGGGGTAAATGTAAAAGAAAGTTTCGTCAATATGTTTAGAAAAAAGTTGCTGATAGAGGCGGTTTTTGAGATAATATTAACATCAGGAAAAAAAGAGAGGTGGAGAAATGGCGGATATTGCAAATGTATACACGGCAGACAAGGACAGATATAAAGAGATGGCGTACAACAGAGTGGGGCGAAGCGGATTGAAGTTCCCTGCTGTTTCACTGGGATTCTGGCATAATTTTGGTTCGAAGGATAATTACGACAATATGAAGGCGATGTGCAGGACGGCATTTGACCAGGGGATTACACAGTTTGACCTGGCAAATAATTATGGTCCGGTGTACGGCAGTGCGGAGATGAATTTCGGCAGGATTATGGAGGAAGATTTCATACCTTATCGGGATGAACTGGTGATTACGACGAAGGCAGGATATGATATGTGGGACGGACCTTACGGGGATCATGGCAGCAGGAAATATCTCATGGCAAGCATCGACCAGAGTTTAAAGAGAATGAAGCTTGACTATGTGGATATCTTCTATCATCACAGAATGGATAAAGAGACTCCTCTTGAAGAAACCATGACTGCCCTTGCAGATATCGTGAGAAGCGGGAAAGCTCTGTATGTAGGAGTATCTAATTATGATAAAGAATATACGGAGGAAGCGGCAAGGCTTTTAAGAGAACAGCATTGTCCGTTTATTGTGAATCAGTGCCGTTATTCCATATTCGACAGGACGATTGAGGATAACGGAGTAAAGGCATGCTGTAAAGAAGCCGGCGTGGGGATTATCGCATTCAGCCCGCTGGCTCAGGGAATGCTTACGGATAAGTATCTGCACGGGATTCCCAGGGACAGCCGGATTGCCAGGGACCATCGGTTCCTTCATGCCAGCGATCTGACGGAAGAGAGGCTTGGGCAGATCAGAGCCTTGAATGAACTTGCGGGTGGCAGGGGACAGACCTTGGCGCAGATGGCGCTCTCCTGGGTACTGAAGGATGACGAGGTATGTTCTGTACTGATTGGGGCGTCAAAGCCGTCTCAGATCATTGAGAATGTTTCAGTGGCTCATAATACGGACTTTACACAGGAAGAGCTGGATGCAATAGAAAAGATTTGCGGAAAATAAAGTATGAGGAATAAAGTGACACGAATTGCCCGGAAAAATATTGTTTCCGGGCAATTCGTGTTAAATACCATAGATGGTTATACTAATGCCTGATTATGATTAATCGTCTCTTGTATAATATTCTGGCAGTAAGCTGCGATGCGTTTCTTAGCTTCTTTATCCATTTCTTTTGGGTAAATGGGTTTGCCATATTCAATCACAACATGGGTCTTCTCAATCCGCGGAATATGCTTTTCAAACATGGTATGTGTATTATTCAGGCTGATGGGTACGATGGCACAGCCTGCTTTTTCTGCTATCTTAAAAGAACCGCTGTGGAAGGGCAGCATACTGAGTTCTTCTCCATCGTTGCGGGTTCCTTCGGGGAAGATACAGATAGAGACACCGTTCTTCACATGGTCGATGGCCTCAAGGATGCTCTTAAGTCCTTCTTTGGGATTGTCCCGGTCGAGGAACAGGCAGTACAGGCGCTTCATCCAGTCGCGCAGGATGGGATAGCGCAGCATCTCCTTTTTGGCTACATAGCCGGTCAGACGCTTACAGCGGGAATAGGTCAGAAGGATATCAAAGTAGCTGCGGTGGTTCGCTATAAAAAGTACCGGTTCGTCAGGAATATTCTCTTCTCCGATTACAGTTACGGATACCCCTGTAATCCTGAGGATTCCTCTGAAAGCCCACTGAACAATCCGCAGGCACTGGTAATCGCTTGCCTCTTTATTGAATTTGCTGTAGATCCATTCTGCTCCCAATACCGGGAGCCCGAAAAGCAGAAATGAGAATAAGAACAGGACTAACAGTATAAATCGAATCATTAACGGGTTCCTCCATTCTAGTATCTTCCATATAAATTGGTAATTTCTTTTAATGAACTTGCAAGCTCGTCACGCAGTACACCTTCTTGAAACCGCCAGTTCCAGTTACCGGCGGCAACTCCCGGGGTATTCATCCTGGCATGTGAACCGTATCCAAGAACGTCCTGCAGCGGGAAGATTGCATAGCTGGCAATACTTCCAAGAGCTGTACCAATCATATGCATGCTGAAATCAGCGATGTCTGTGCAGCGTGTGTATCTGCGGACTTTGTCCTGACATTCAGATGAAAGTGTCATATACCAGCCTAGGGTTGTGTCATTGTCGTGGGTGCCGGTATAGCAGACACAGCCAGGATCTTTATATTGATGCGGGAGATAATCGCTCTCTCCTATAGATTCAAAGGCAAACTGCAGTACCTTCATTCCGGGGAAATGGAAAGTTTTCCGCAAAGCATCGACTTCGGGTGTGATGATGCCAAGGTCTTCCGCAATAATCGGCAGATTGTCGCCCAATTCTGCCTGGACGGCACGGAATAATTCATATCCTGGCGCCGGAATCCATTTTCCATGGATTGCCGTCTTCTCCCCATATGGAACGGCCCAGTAGGCTTCAAAGCCACGGAAATGATCAATCCGCAGGATGTCGAGAGATCTTAACTGATGGCGGATCCGCGAAATCCACCATGCGAAATCCTCCTTTTTGTGTGCATCCCAGTCATATAACGGATTCCCCCATAACTGTCCGGTGGCAGAGAAATAATCTGGCGGAACACCGGCAACATTAAGAGGATATCCCTTGGAATCTAACTGGAATAATTTCTGATTTGCCCATACATCTGCACTGTCCATGGATACGAAGATAGGGATGTCTCCGATAATCTGGATGCCATGCTGGTTTGCATAATTCTTAAGCGCCATCCATTCCTTATAAAAGATAAATTGCAAAAACTGATAGAAGCCAATCTGCTCTTTTAACGTTTCACGCAGGGTCTCTTTGAAGGTTTCTGACGGTATCCGATATTCATCTTCCCACTCAAGCCAGCTTACACCGTCATTTTCAGCCTTACACGCCATGAATAATGCATAATCATCCAGCCAGAGACTCTCTTCCTGGATAAATTTTAAGAAAGCCTGATAAGTTTCTGTTTCATGATATTCTTTGGCAGAGAAGCGCAGGTAGGCTTTTTCATATACTGACTGTTTCCATGGAATAATTGAACCATAATCAATATGTTCCGGATCGTGTTCCGGAACGCCTGTCAGATCATCAGATGTGATAAGTCCAAGTTCCATCAGATGATCCGGACTGATTAACAATGGCTGCCCTGCATATGCAGAGAAGCTCTGATAAGGGGAATCACCATATCCGGTATGAGTCAGGGGAAGAATCTGCCACAGATGTTGTCCTGCCTTCTCGAGAAAATCTACAAATTCATAAGCCGTCTTGCCAAGATCTCCGATCCCGTAAGGGGATGGGAGAGAGGTGGGATGCAGCAGAATTCCGGAAAGTCGTTCATTATTATTCATATCTATCTCCTTTAAACATAAGCTGGTAACAATTATACTACAAAATTGGAATTTTTCCTAGAGTTACTGTGTATGATGTTAAGGAGAAATATTGATTCAGAGGACTTATGTGAGAAAGAGATATCCTGTTTTGCTGCTGCTTGCAGTTCTCCTTGCCCTGACAGCATGTTCCATAAGAAAGACTGATGATAAGAAGATACGAGATGTTGAGTTTACCGTAGTCGATAAAGATGATATTCCAGAGGAATTTAAGCTTCAGATTGAAGAAGCAAAAGCGGATGTCATGAAGCTGAGTTATGCTGATAAGGGTTATCTGTATGCTGCCAGAGGATATGGTACTAAGGAGACCAGCGGGTATAGTGTGAATGTTACCCAATGTTTTGAAACGGAATATAATATACAGATAAAGACTGCCCTGATGGGCCCTGGAAAAGAGGAAAAGATATTAAAGAAGAAAACATACCCTTATGTAGTGATAAAGACGGAATATACAGATAAGCCTATAGAATTTGATTAGGAGGTCCGGATATGGAGTATATAACAAAGCAGATGCCAACTTACAAGACAGGAAATACAATCATGGATCAATTCTATATTGATGATGATTATAATGTACCCGATGCAAAAAGCGATGTGAAGAAAGTAATCTTAGGAGAGGGAACACTCACCATCGAAGATATGAAGGTGGTGGAGAATTACATAAGGGTGGCAGGGAAGCTGAATTTCAAGATTCTGTATGTGACTGAAGAAGGGGAGACCCGTCTTTCATGTCTGGAAGGAAGGATTCCGTTTGAAGAGATGATTTATCTGGAGCAGGAGCCGGAAGGAAAGCTGTTTGTCCGATCTGCAAGTGTTGATCTGACTGTCACGGCTATTCATTCCAGAAAACTGAATATTAAGACACTGGCAGAGTTATCAATCTGTTGGGAAGGACAGCAGGAAGCAGAACTTACGGTAGATATTGAAAGTGAAACTCCATTGTATAAGAGATTTGAACGGAAAGAATTCTTGAAAGTATTTACAGCAAAGAAAGATACCTATCGGATCAAAGAAGAAGTTTCTATAGGAGGAACGAAAGAAAACATAGGAACACTGCTCTGGACGGAAGTGACAAGCCGGAAATTAGACACGCGGATAGAGACAGATGAGTTGAAAATACAAGGGGAGCTGCTTTTGTTCTGTTTCTATGAATCGCTGGACGGGAAGACAGACTGGATTGAGCAGACGGTTCCTTATGAGGGGCGCATCGAATGTTATGGGGCGCAAGATTCCATGTACCATCAGATCTATCCGGAACTTACGGATGTCAATATCGATGTGAGAATGGATGAGGACGGAGAGATGCGCCTGATTGGAGTTGAAGCCACACTGGAAGTCCGTTTGATTGTATACGAGGAAGAGAAGATAGATATTCTTGCAGATGCTTATTCTGTGAAGCAGAACTGTATGCCGAAGATTACAGAAGAGAACCTGGAACGGCTGCTTCTGCAGAATCATTCGAAATGTAAGGTCTCAGAACAATTGTCTCTGCCGGAGATTAAGGACGATATCCTTCAAATCTGCCATAACAGTGCAAGAATCCAGGTGGAACACACAGAAGCTGCAGAAGGAGGAATCCAGATAGAAGGAGTTCTCCATATAAGTTTTCTGTATGTCAAAGCGGACGATGAGATTCCGTTTGATACCTGGCAGGGGATGGTGCCGTTCTCATATCTGCTGGAAAGCAATGAGACAGCGGAAGATATGACGTATGGCTTGACTTATGCGGTAGAACAGTTGTCTGTCGGACTGCTTGGAACAGATGAGATAGAGATCAAGGCAGTGCTGGCTTTTAACAGTTTCTTGAAAGAACCAGTCCGGATCCATAATATCAAGGAGCTGGAATTTACACCGTTTGATATGGAAGAAATGGAAAAACGGCCTGGAATTATCGGTTATATCGTGCGTGACGGGGATATTCTGTGGGATTTGGCAAAGAGATATAATACGACTGTAGAAGGCATTATGGAAGTGAATGAACTAGAGTCAGAAGAAATAAAAACAGGGGATCGGGTATTGATTTTTAAGGAAAATATGAGTATACTGTAAGCACACTGTATACAAGATACAGAATACAGAGTAATACACAGATGATATGCTGCTATTAACATGTTAAGGAGAAGACATATGGATAAGTTAGATTTGAAGGCACTAGGGAAGATCAATCTGGGTCTGGATGTATTGGGAAGACGGGAGAATGGATATCATGATGTACGTATGGTCATGCAGACCATCTATCTCTATGACCAGATCCGGATTGAGAAGAAAAAAGAACCGGGAATCGATATATTTACGAATCTGTTTTATCTTCCAGTCAATGAGAACAATCTGGCATATCAGGCTGCGAATCTTCTGATGAGGGAGTTCGGGATTCAGGAAGGAGTGAAAATTATCCTGGATAAGCATATCCCGGTAGCGGCAGGGATGGCGGGGGGCAGTTCGAATGCGGCGGCAGTATTGTTCGGAATGAACCGTATGTTTGCGTTGGGACTTACACAGAAGGATCTAATGGAAAGAGGCGTGACACTGGGAGCGGATGTTCCGTACTGTGTTATGCGCGGCACTGTGCTTGCGGAAGGAATTGGGGAGAAACTTACACCGCTTCCCTCTATGCCCAAATGTTATGTATTGATTGCCAAGCCTCCGGTCAGTGTCTCAACGAAACTGGTATATGAGAAACTGGATTCCCGTGAGATAGAGGAACATCCGGATATCGACGGGATTATAGAAGGATTAAAAAACCGAGATCTTAAAGAACTGGCTGCATGCATGGGAAATGTACTGGAGAAAGTTACGATAGAGGAATATCCGGTGATTGATGAGATTAAGAACATTATGAAGAAGGAAGGCGCCCTGAATGCAATGATGAGTGGCAGCGGACCGACAGTTTTCGGTCTGTATGACGATAAGAGAAAGGCAAGGAATGCAGCATTCCGGATTAAGGAACGTCAATTGGCAAGGCAGACGTACGTGACCAGCGTACATAATGCAAGGAGGAGATAAAGATGGAACTGAAAGTCAATATGAACGAATATCTGCCATTAAGGGACGTAGTATACAATACACTTCGTCAGGCAATCCTGCGTGGGGAATTAAAACCGGGGGAGCGGCTGATGGAGATACAGCTTGCGAATAAGCTTGGAGTAAGCCGGACACCGATTAGAGAGGCTATCAGGAAGCTTGAGCTGGACGGGCTGGTGCTTATGATTCCGAGAAAGGGAGCGGAGGTTGCAGATATCTCTGAGAAGAGTCTCTTAGATGTGCTGGTGGTGCGTAAGGCATTGGAGGAACTGTCTGTCAAACTTGCCTGTGAGAAGATCAGCAAGGCGCAGATTACAGAACTTAAGCAGGCAGCAGAGGAATTCAAGAAGATATTGAAGAGCAACGATATCACGCAGATTGCGGAGGCGGATGTGCGTTTCCATGATGTGATATATATTGCTACAGATAATCAAAAACTGATCCAGCTCTTGAATAATCTGGGCGAGCAGATGTATCGTTACCGTATAGAATATCTGAAGAGGCCGCAGGTCTATCCCCAGCTGGTCGAAGAGCATGAAGAGATTATCCGCCAGATTGAGAAGAGAGCGAAAGAACAGGCGGCGGAGATTGTATGCAGGCATATTGACAATCAGGTAGAAGCGGTCATGAACGTGATTCGGACAAAAAATAATTGATTTTTGTATAAAATTCTATTTTGTGTTAAGACTTCTTAATATAAATTTTTGATTAGGAGGTCTTACATATGAATTTGCAGAAGAAATTTTATATAAGTGATAGAATCAGGCAGACAATCTGTGTTATACTAAGTATCTGTACAGCAGCTATCCTGACGGGAGTTCTTGTGGAGCGAAGAATAGAGAAAGTCGAAGCGAAGATGTCTGGTACACAGAAGATGCTCGCTGAGAAGGTATTCCGTTTTCATGTACTTGCCAACAGTGACAGCGAGGAAGACCAGGCGGTTAAGTTAAAAGTACGGGATGCAGTGCTTTCTTATATAAAAGAGGGTACGGCGTCAGAAGCAGTGGAGGAGTCGGATGCAAAGCAGACTAAAGAGTGGGTGCAGGAACATCTGGAAGAAGTGGAAGATATTGCAGATGCGGTGCTCAGAGAAGAAGGATATGGGTATTCTTCAGAAGCAGAAGTAGAGGTCTGTTATTTTCCAGATAAGCAGTATGGAGATATCTTCTTCCCACAGGGCGATTATGAAGCACTCAGGGTGAAGCTTGGAGAGGCGAAAGGACATAACTGGTGGTGTGTTTTATATCCGAATCTTTGTTTTACAAGTTCAACGTGTGCAGTGGTCAGTGATGAAGGTAAGGAAGATCTTAAGGAGACATTGACAGCGGAAGAGTACGAGATGGTAACAGCAGTTTCGGAGTTCAAAATTAAGTGGTTTTTCTTCGGGGATGAGTAGTAAGAATATTGGGGCAATACAGAAGAAGTGAGGGAGAGATTCATGACGGAGTTTTTGGTTAAGCATTTCGTGAAGGATCATGAGAAGATAGAAAAGGTGTCTGTCAGAACCGCCTATGGAGTGGCGGCTAGTGTGGTAGGCATCTTTTGTAATGTATTTTTATTTATAATAAAATGGATTACAGGTTATATGATACATAGTATCTCAGTGATGGCAGATGCATTTAATAATCTGTCAGATGCAGGAGCAGCTATTATAGGGCTTGTCGGAATAAAGATGGCAGAGAAGCCCGCAGACCGGGATCACCCTTTTGGACATGGACGGATTGAGTATATTACCGCTTTGATTGTGGCATTCTTAGTCGTGCAGGTGGGACTTAAACTTTTTAAAGATTCTGTCGGGAAGATTAGGGATCCGGAGGCTTTGAAGTTTCAGTCATTTGCGGTCGTGATATTGGTTATATCTATCTGTGTGAAGCTGTGGGTTGCTTATTTTAACCGGACGCTTGGACAACGGATTGAGTCGAAAGTTTTGCTGGCAACTTCTGCGGATGCGCTGGGGGATGTAATTACAACTTCTGCAACGCTCTGGTCGGTCCTTTTTTTTAGATTTACGGGAATCAATGCAGATGGTATTGTAGGTCTGGGTGTTTCTCTTGTGGTTGTGTGGGCAGGAGTTGAGATAGCGAGAGATATCCTGGAACCATTGATAGGAGAAGGGGTAGAACCAGAAGAGTATGCCCGGATTACAGATTTTGTGGAAAGTTATAAAGGAATCCTGGGCAGCCACGATCTGATTGTACATAATTACGGACCTAACAGAAGTATGGCATCTATTCATGCGGAAGTTGCTAACGATGTGGATATAGAAGTATCTCATGAAATCATTGACCGGATTGAGAGAGATGCACTTAAGAAGCTTGGTATCTTCATGGTTATTCATATGGATCCTGTGGAGACAAAGGATGAACGAGTCATTCAAGCCAGACGTCAGGTTGAACAGACCGTAGAAGCTATAGATCCACAAGTGTCTGTCCATGACTTTCGTATGGTGAGTGGAGATGAACAGATTAATCTGATCTTTGATATGGTTGTTCCTTATGAATATGATGAGGAGAAACAGGAGGAGATAAGGACAATGTTGGTTAAGCTGCTTCAGATTACTGACCAGAGATTCCATTGTTCTATTACGATAGAGAGGAGTTATATAGCTGGTGGAAAGGAATAACAGATATACATTCGACGGCAGGATCCGCTTCAGTGAGGTGGATGACACTAAGCGGATTACCCTGCCTGGAATTATTAATTATTTTCAGGATTGCAGTACCTTCCATTCGGAGGAATTGGGAGTCGGGATTGATTATTGTAAAGAGCAAAGGCGGGCATGGATCTTGTCATCCTGGCAGGTGATAGTCTGCAGGTATCCTGATATGGGCGAGAGAATAAGTGTGAGTACTTGGGCAACAGAATTCAAAGGATTGTATGGACTGCGTAACTTCTGTATGCAGGATGACGGTCAGCGGATGACGGCGTATGCCAATTCAATATGGGTGTATATGGATACGGAAAAAGGACGGCCGACGAAACCTGGACAGCGTGAAGTAGAACTCTATGGCAAGGGCAAACCGCTTGAGATGGAGTATGCGCCCCGTAAGATTGAACTGCCTGGGGAGACAGAAACAAAGGATCCATTTCCAGTGAGAAAATATCATATCGATACGAACCAGCACGTGAATAACTGCCAGTATGTACAGATGGCTCTTGAGGTGGCAGAGTGTGAATCGGATATAAGACAGTTGAGGGTGGAGTATAAGAAATCTGCGGTGTATGGGGATATCATCTATCCCAAAGCGGCATATGAAGAAGACAGGACAGTGATTGAACTCTGCGATGAGACAGGCAGGCAGTATGCGATTGTGGAACTGAAGTGATGGAGTCAAATACCTGTAAGCAGTCACTTGGTTCGTTGCTCGCGGGAATAATTGTGCTGTGAATAGACTACAGACAGAAAGGAATAGGTATGGCATTAGAAGAGTATTTGGGAAAGAAAGTCAGATTGACGATTGTGAAAGAAGTGGAGTTTGGAGTATACCTGGGGAGCAGTCAGGAGAAGGTGCTGCTTCCGAAGAAGCAGGTGCCAAAAGGCCTGAAGTCAGGGGATTCTGTGGAAGTGTTCTTATATAGAGATTCGGCGGACAGACTGATTGCTGCCACAAATGAACCGAAGATTACCTTAGGGGAACTGGCAGTGCTCAGGGTTGCGGAAACCGGAAAGATCGGGGCGTTCCTTGATTGGGGACTTGAGAAGGATTTGCTGCTTCCATTCAGGGAACAGACGGCAAAAGTTAAGAAGGATGACGAGATTCTGGTTGCTCTTTACATAGATAAGTCAGACAGGCTATGTGCGACTATGAAGGTCTATGAGAGACTTCGTCAGGATTCGCCTTATCAGAAGGATGATCAGGTAGAGGGAATTATCTATGACACCAGTGATAACTTTGGCGTGTTTGTAGCAGTAGATAACTGCTATTCTGCGTTGATTCCGAAGAGAGAGGCTTTTGGTAATCTGAACGTAGGCGATAGAATACATGGAAGAGTTATTAGAGTAAAGGAAGACGGGAAACTGGATCTTGCTGTGAGAGAGAAGGCATTTGTGCAGATGGATGCAGATGCGGAGCTGATCTTGGGGAAGATGAAGGAGAACGGGGGAAGAATTCCATTTACAGACAAGGCTGATCCGGAATTGATTAAGAAGGAATTTGGATTGAGCAAGAACGCTTTCAAGCGTGCCGTAGGAAGACTCTTGAAAGAAGGAAAGATAGAAATTCGGCAGAAATCTATTGAAATCCGTAAAGGATAGGTTATAATTAAGAACGAAGAAGTGAAACATGTTAAAAGGCAAAAAGGAGGCTGGCATATTATGAAGGTGCAGAATATAACAAATATTGATAAGTTTTTTAAAGTGATTGACGATTGTACAGGGAAAGTTGAGCTGGTGACAGGAGAAGGTGACAGGCTGAACCTGAAGTCCAAATTGTCTCAGTATGTGTCTATGGCAAATATTTTCTCTAATGGAGAGATTCCAGAGCTGGAGATTATTGCATATGAGAAGGATGATATTGACAAATTAGTTAAGTTTATGGTAGAGGGATAGTGTGAAGTACGATTGTGTACTGGCACATCATATCCGGCAGGAAGCAGCGGGATATAAACTTGGCAGGTGTTCCTTAGGGGACGCCTTTTTTTCATAGAAGGAGTAGGTATGAGTTTTGTACATCTGCATGTCCATACGGAATACAGCCTGTTGGACGGCTCGAATAAGATTAAGGAATGTATAGCGAGAGTAAAGGAATTGGGCATGAACAGCGTAGCGATCACGGACCATGGAGTGATGTTCGGCGTGATTGATTTCTACCGGGCGGCAAAAGCGGAGGGGATCAGGCCGATACTTGGATGTGAGGTCTATGTGGCTCCAGGTTCCCGGTTCGACAAGGAGGCAGTTGGAAGTGGGGATGACAGGTATTATCATCTGGTGCTGCTTGCCGAGAATGACGAGGGCTATCATAATCTGATGAAGATTGTATCGAAAGGATTTACAGAAGGTTATTATTATAAACCGAGGATAGATCTGGAAGTGTTAAGAGAATATCATGAGGGAATTATTGCTTTGAGTGCCTGCCTGGCAGGCGAGGTTCAGAAGAATATACTGCGGGGCATGTACGATGAGGGAAAGGAAGCGGCCCTTCGGTATCAGGAGATCTTCGGGGAGGGGAACTTCTTTCTGGAACTGCAGGATCACGGGATGCAGGAGCAGAGATTGGTGAACCAGTCTCTTTTACGGATGTCACAGGAGACCGGAATCGAGTTGGTGGCAACCAATGATATCCATTATACATATGCCGAGGATGAGAAACCCCATGATATGCTTCTGTGTATCCAGACGGGGAAGAAACTGGCGGATGAGAACCGGATGCGGTATGAGGGCGGTCAGTATTATATTAAGTCAGAAGACGAAATGAGAAACCTGTTCCCCTATGCTCTGCAGGCGTTAGAGAATACCCAGAAGATTGCCGACCGGTGTAATGTGGAGATTGAATTTGGTGTTACGAAGCTGCCCAAATACGATGTGCCAGAAGGGTATTCCTCTTGGGAGTATCTAAAGCATCTGTGTGATGAAGGATTGAAAAAGAGGTATCCGCATAACGATAAAGATAAGTCTCTGACAGAACGTCTGGAGTATGAGTTGTCTGTGATTAAGTCCATGGGTTATGTGGATTATTTTCTGATTGTATGGGATTTTATCAAGTATGCGAAGGATCATGATATCATGGTTGGCCCTGGGCGTGGTTCGGCGGCGGGGAGTATCGTGGCATATTGTCTGGGGATTACCAGTATAGATCCAATCCGGTATCAGCTGCTGTTCGAGCGGTTCCTGAACCCGGAGCGTGTATCTATGCCGGATATAGACGTAGACTTCTGCTACGAGAGAAGGCAGGAGGTTATCGATTATGTAGTAGAGAAATATGGCTCAGAACGGGTGGTTCAGATTGTTACATTTGGTACGATGGCGGCGAAGGGCGTAATCCGGGATGTAGGAAGAGTTATGGATCTTCCGTATGCGTTTGTAGACGGCATCGCGAAGATGATTCCAAAGGAACTGAATATCACACTTAGCCGTGCGTTAGAGATGAATCCGGAGCTTAGAAAAGTGTATCAGGAAGATGAACAGGTTCACGAGCTGATTGATATGTCAAAGAGGCTTGAGGGACTGCCAAGGCACACTTCCATGCATGCGGCGGGCGTAGTGATCAGCCAGAAAGCGGTGGATGAATACGTGCCGCTGTCGCTGGGATCAGATGGTTCGGTCGTTGCCCAGTTTACGATGACTACCCTGGAAGAGTTGGGGCTTCTTAAGATGGATTTCTTAGGACTGCGTACGCTTACGGTAATTCAGGATGCTGCAAGGCTGGCGAGTGAAAGTTCTGGAAAAGAGATTGATATAGAGCAGATTGATTACGATGACAAGAGAGTTCTGGACTCTATAGGAACCGGTCGGACAGATGGCATCTTCCAGTTGGAGAGCGGCGGTATGAAGAGCTTCATGAAGGAGTTAAAGCCTCAGAATTTGGAGGATGTGATAGCGGGAATCTCGCTGTACCGTCCGGGGCCGATGGATTTCATTCCGCAGTATATCAAGGGTAAGGACAACAGAGCGGGCATTACCTATGACTGTCCGCAGTTAGAGCCTATCCTTGCTCCCACATATGGCTGCATCGTTTATCAGGAACAGGTTATGCAGATTGTCCGTGATTTGGCGGGTTATACATTGGGAAGAAGTGACCTGCTGCGCCGTGCCATGTCCAAGAAGAAGGCAGATGTCATGCTGAAAGAACGTCAGAATTTCGTTTATGGAAATCCAGATGAAGGAGTGCCGGGGTGTATTGCTAACGGGATAGATGAAAAGATTGCGAATAAGATTTATGACGAGATGATAGATTTTGCCAAGTATGCATTCAACAAATCCCACGCGGCTGCTTATGCGGTGGTGGCGTATCAGACGGCGTGGCTTAAGTATTATTATCCGGTGGAATTCATGGCTGCGCTTATGACTTCTGTAATTGACGTCCCAAGCAAAGTATCAGAATATATTTACACCTGCCGGCAGATGGGGATTGAGATCCTGCCGCCGGACATCAATAGAGGAGTTGGGAATTTCTCTGTAGATAACGGGAGAATCCGGTATGGTCTTACGGCAATCAAGAATGTTGGAAGACCAGTGATTACATCCATCATTGAGGAGCGAAATGTTAGAGGCAGTTTCAAGAACCTGAAGGATTTTATTGAACGGATGTGCGGCAAAGAGGTCGTGAATAAACGGGCGATCGAGAACTTTATCAAGTCAGGGGCATTTGACAGCCTGGGAGGAACCAGGAAGCAATTCATGATTATCTATGTGCAGATATTAGATCAGGTGAACCGGGAGAAGAAGTACTCCATGGCGGGTCAGATGACGTTATTTGACTTGGCAGGAGAGGATCAGAAAGCGGAGTTTGACATACCGCTTCCTAATGTGGGAGAATATGAGAAAGAGACGAAATTTGCATTTGAGAAGGAGGTTCTGGGCGTATACCTAAGTGGTCATCCGATGGAGGAGTATGAGGAAAAATGGAGAAAGAACATTACCAAGACAACTCTTGACTTCCAGGTGGATGAAGAGACTGGAAGGACTAAGGTGTATGATGGCGCAAGGGAAGTCATCGGAGGGATGATTACTGCCAAGACGATTAAGTATACCAGACAGAATAAGGTGATGGCGTTTATAACCCTCGAAGATCTGGCAGGCTCTGTAGAAGTTGTTATATTTCCAAGAGATTATGAGAAGAACCAGCAGTATCTGATTGAGGAAGGGAAAGTATTCATCCGGGGAAGAGTTTCAGAAGAGGATGAAGCGGCGAGCAAGCTGATCTGTGAAAAAGTAATACCTTTTGAACAGACAAAGCGGGAATTGTGGCTTCAATATGAAGATAAAGATGCTTATCTGGCGGCTGAGCCAGAACTTCTTGCTATGCTGCAGGATTCGGACGGGCAGGATACAGTTGTGATATACTGCAAGAAAGAGAAAGCGATCAAGCGTCTTCCTGCCAGCAGGAATGTGAATGCGGATAGACTTTTGCTGAACAAATTGACGAATTATCTAGGAGAATCTTGTGTAAAAGTGATAGAAAAATCCATTGAAAACCTTTGTTAATTAATGTACAATGATGAACGAAAGAGGCAGATTATAAGATTAAATGACTACAATGGAGGAATGATTTATGGCAAAAGTAGTACGTACAATCGGAGTGTTAACCAGTGGAGGCGATGCGCCAGGAATGAATGCGGCAATCCGTGCTGTTGTTCGTACGGCACTTGGCAAAGGCCTGAGAGTCAGAGGAATCAGAAAAGGCTATCAGGGACTGTTGGACGAAGAGATTATTGACCTGACAGCAAGAGATGTTTCTGACACAATTCAACGCGGAGGTACGATTCTTCAGACTGCACGTTGTGAGGAGATGCGTACCGAAGACGGTCAGCAGAAGGCGGCTGCAATCCTTAAGAAGTACGGAGTTGACGGACTTGTAGTAATCGGCGGTGACGGTTCCTTTGCAGGAGCGCGTGCGTTATCGAATCTGGGAATTAACACGATCGGAGTTCCGGGAACGATTGATCTTGATATTGCCTGTACAGAGTATACGATCGGATTTGACACTGCGGTGAATACAGCGATGGAAGCGATCGATAAAGTACGTGATACGTCTACATCTCATGAGAGATGTTCCATTATCGAGGTAATGGGAAGAGATGCAGGATATCTGGCTCTGTGGTGCGGAATTGCCAATGGTGCAGAGCGTATCTTACTGCCGGAGGAGCATGGTTATGATGAAGCAGCGATTGTAGCGGATATTCAGGAGTGCAGGAAGCGCGGCAAAAAGAATTATATTATCATCAATGCGGAAGGTATCGGCGGCTCCATTGAGATGGCAGAGAGAATTGAGGAAGCGACCGGTATGGAGACCAGGGCAACAATCATCGGACACATGCAGCGCGGCGGAAGCCCGACTTGTAAGGACAGAGTATATGCGTCTATCATGGGCGCTATGGCAGTTGATCTTCTGATTGAAGGCAAGACAAACCGTGTTGTCGGGTATAAGCATGGACAGTACGTTGACTTTGATATCAATGAAGCGCTGGATATGCAGAAGGGCATCCCTGTTTATCAGTATGAGATAGCGAAAGAGCTGGCTTTATAAGATGTATTAAAATCATAAGCGCTCCCTGAAACGGGAGCGTTTTGTTTTGCCATATCATATGGAAGGAACTTGTCGATGGCAGGTTCTGTAGTTTTGGACTTGAAATTCTGGGCAGCAGGCGGTACAATAAGTATTACGAATGGCATAAAGGAGATTCTGAGTGTGAAGAGTAATTCGAATAGTACGGCTCCGGTGGGAGTTTTTGACTCTGGAGTGGGCGGCCTGACAGTTGCAAGGGAGATTATGCGCCAGCTCCCCTGTGAGAATATAGTATATTTTGGAGATACGGCACGAGTACCCTATGGAAGCAAGTCAGAAGATAACATTATCCGTTTTTCCAGGCAGATTATACGTTTTCTTGAGACGAAGGGTGTAAAAGCAATTGTAATTGCATGTAATACGGCAAGTGCGTTAGCTCTTGAGGCTGTACAGGGCGAGACAGATATACCGATTATAGGAGTGATTGTGCCAGGAGCCCGGGCGGCTGTGCAGGCTACAGAGAATGGCATGATAGGTGTGGCAGGAACAGAAGCTACGATACGGAGTGAGACTTATACCAAGGTAATTCAGAAGATGAGGCCGGGCACTGTTGTAATAGGAAAGCCATGTCCTTTATTCGTGCCATTGGTAGAGGAAGGGTTTGCAAAGCATAAGATTACAGAAGAAGTGATTGATATCTATCTGTCTGAGATGAGACAGACGGATATTGATACGATGATACTTGGATGTACCCATTATCCGTTGCTTCGGTCGAGGATCATGGCATATTTCGGGGAGAAGGTACATATTGTGAATCCGGCATATGAGACGGCAATGGATCTGAAAAAAGCCCTGTCTGAAAGAGGACTTGAGAATAAATCTGGGAAACCGGTATCTTATGAGTTCTATGTAAGTGATGCAGCGGAGAAATTTACCCGGTTTGCCAATGGGATTCTCTCTTATGATGTGGCGGCAACAAGGTTAGTCAATATAGAAGAATATTAGGTGATATTATGACGAAGGATGTTTTATTGAGCATATCGGGACTGCATTACGAGACGGCGGGAATCGTGGAAACGGACGAGAATGAGCCGATTCAGGTAATCACGCCGGCAACATATTATTATAAGAATAACAAGCATTATGTAATCTATGAAGAAGTTGTAGAAGGCATGCCGGGTGTTATTAAGAATAAAGTCCGCATTACGGAGAATGGGAAACTTGAGATCCAGAAAAGTGGTTTGTCTAACACTCATATGATCTTCGAGAAAGATAAGATGAATATAACCCAGTATGAGACGCCATATGGAGAATTATTAGTTGGGACTCATACAAAAGACATGCAGGTGGACGTAACGGACAGGAATATAGATGTACATGTGAATTATGCATTGGATGTCAACAGTGAACCGGTTGCAGATTGTAATATTGTTATGAATATAAAAGCATTGGACCGATAATCCAATGCTTTTTCGCAGGTTTATTTTTGATTTGCTTTATCACGCATTCTTGCAAAAAATCCCTTTTTCTTCTGTGGCGTCTCAAGCGATCCTCTTAAGCCTTTAACCCCGGTGATATAGATACCGCTTACGGTGGCCTTAACTTCCTTCTTCACAGGAATCAGCGGAAAAACATCGGCATCACACATCAGAGTCATAATCTTAGGTCCGACCTTTGCTTTTACTACCGGGACTTTGGAACGGCGAAGATACTTTGGCGTATTATTAATGACCATCTCAGGCAGTCCGGCATCTTTCAGGCGGCGAGTTCCTTTGTCAATAATCAGCATCGATACGGTCTGCGCTGCAGCTTCCAACTGTGCCTGCTGTTCATCTCGCTTTTTTTCTGCCTTCTTTCCCAGAAAAATTAATACAATGATTGCAGCAATTAATATGACTGAGATTACAATTAAAACGATGGTAAATGTACTCACGGGTGACCTCCTAAATTCTATCTGTATTTACAGGATATTTTATGTCGAATTACATTGTAACATTCTTTGACAGTGAGTGCAAGAGATTTGAATTATTATCTTGAGCTTATCTTATCTTTTGATAAAATACAGTCGATAATATAATTATGATACTAGGGGTAAAATAAAGAAGGTGAATATAAGACATGAAGATATATGGTGATTATACATTTCTACTGGACAAGTTGAATGTCTGGAATAATTCCCAGGTCAGAACTTCCAAGAATGGGACGAAGATTGTAGAATTTGCGGAGAAATTTTTGGAAGAGCAGCGAGCGGCGTCACAAGACCAGGTCAACATCTCAAGAGAGGGTATGGAGTATCTAAGGGATCAATTATCGGATCTGGGACCTTCAGACGGATCATCCCGAATAGATGAAAGCAGTGTTAAGAAGATAAACAATGACGGATTATCCCTGATGGACGGACTTTGCCGGACTTACATATTACAGAGGATTGACAACAGCGGTGCTGACAATGCCAGCACCAGGCTTTATAATGAGATGGTAGGTAAGTACAGAGAGAATCTTGCTGCGTGTGAAGATCAGGACATAGCAAGCCATGCGGCGAGCCTGGCGAAGGCGCATCTTGCCGCGCGAGATAAGATTGTAGAGGGGTATGCCAACGGTACACGGGAAGTGTGGATACTGGATAACAGTACAGGAGATGATTTTAATGGCGTTGAGTTTGAGATAGATGGTAATGCCGTGCGTTACCGCAAACTTTCAAAGGAAGAGGAACTTAACAAGCTTGAGAAGACTTTTGAAGAGCTTGTTCAGAATGTATCCCGGGATCTTGCAGAACAGGAGATTCGGACGCGCAGGGAAGCAGCGGCGGACAGGCCGGAGGGCACAGGAATCGACGAACAGATGGATGACGCAACAAAAGAAGCGGTGAATGCATTCTGGGATCTGGATAAAAGGACGTCTTCGATGGTGGATGAACTTAAGGAACTGATTAAGAAGATAGAAGAAGAGGAGATGAAGAAAAAGAAAGCTAAGGAATTAAGTTTTGGGGAAAGACTGGCTGTAGAACAGGCTGAATATAGAGAGACGATTGTGGTAAGGGGGAACCAGCAGGCACAGTATGCGAATTACAGGAAGATGAGCCAGATGGCGTCGGATGCACAGACGCTGCTTGGAAATGTAAAGGCGTGAGGGTGCCTTATGCAGATTACAGATGAAGAAGGATTTGCGCCAGAGAAGGAACACACATTATGGAGTGTTTCTTCTTTTGTATATCTGGACTACTGATTTTGAATCATGTATGATATGATATGGAAGGAGGAATTGGATGTTTGAGACAGCAGGAGAGGGATTCTTTACAGCCTATAGGTGGACAATGGAGCACCTCTTTGTTATAAATATTATATTTTCACTGGTTATTATATTCTTTCGCAGAAGAAATCCGACAACGGTATGGGCATGGCTTTTGCTGCTTTATTTTGTCCCGATTTTAGGGTTTGTCCTGTATCTGATTCTGGGACAGAATTTCCGTAAGGAGAGGATGTTCAAGATGAAGGAGATTGAAGGAGAAATCAAATATGCTGTACGCAGGCAGGAGGAGTCGATTTACCGGAAGAAATTAAAGCTGCGGGATCCGGAATTGGAGAGGTTCAAGAGACTGATTCTATATAATCTGAATGAAGGCGAGGCGGTACTGACAGACAATAATGATATCCGGATCTTTACAGATGGCAGGGAGAAGTTTCAGGCTTTGTTGTCGGAGATGGACCATGCGAGGAATTATATACATGTACAGTACTATATCATAAGAAATGATGAATTGTGGAAAGAGATTGAAGAAGTACTGGTGCGAAAAGCGAGACAGGGTGTGGAGATACGGGTTTTATTTGACAGCATGGGATGCAGAGGAATGCGCCGCTCTGACTGGGCGCGTATGGAAAAGGCAGGAATTAAGGTTGCTGAATTCTTCCCGGCGTTGTTAGGGAAACTGCAGCTTCGCGTCAACTATCGTAATCACAGGAAGATTGTGGTTATAGATGGACGGATTGGGTTCGTAGGAGGATTTAATGTCGGACGCGAATATGTAGGCATGGACAAGAAATTTGGATACTGGCGTGATACACATATCTGTATTGAGGGATCAGCCGTAACTTCACTGGCAGTTCGTTTTGTATTGGACTGGAATTATGCGGCAAGAGAGAATCTGTTTCTGGAGGACCGGCTCTTTGAGATTCCGGAATATGTACGTAATGGAAGAGATCCTGTGCAGATTATATCAAGCGGTCCAGATTCGGGCAGTCAGGAGATCAGGGATAATTATCTGCGGCTGATCCATATGGCAAGGAAGAATATCTATATCCAGACGCCATATTTTATACCGGATGATGATATCAGGGACGCCTTGATTATTGCGGCCAAATCAGGGGTTGATGTGCGGATTATGATTCCCTGCAAGCCAGATCATCCATTTGTCTATTGGGCGACATATTCTTATATAGGGGAGATGATTGAGGCAGGGGCAAGATGTTATACGTACGATAATGGTTTTCTTCATGCAAAATGTCTGTGTATCGACGGCCTGGTTACCTGTATGGGAACGGCGAATATGGATATCAGAAGCTTTAGTTTGAATTTTGAGGTAAATGCAGTGGTATATAGTGCGAGAACTACGGAAAAACTTATGGAAGCATTTGAAAATGATATCGTGAAGAGTACTCTGATCACTCGGAAGAAGTATGAGCAGAGAGATATGGTTATCCGTATCAAAGAGCAGTTTTGCAGGCTTTTATCGCCGGTCCTATAGGAAATCAGTAGAAATCCATAGAAATCACTTTGAAAGTTCCTTCAAATGTGTTATAACATAATAGTGTGATATCAAAAGAAAGTTATATGAGGTGTAATATGAAGAAGAGAATAGTAATGTTATTAACAGGAATAGCTGCATCAGCAATGGCGCTGACAGGATGTTCCGGAAGTAAAGGGCTGGAGACAGATGCTTTAACGATTTCCGTATATAAAGGTGTGGAGATTGATGAGGTGGCGAAACCATCAGAGATTACCGATGAAGATGTAGAGAATGCAATCCAGTCTAATTTGCAGATGAATGCAACTCAGGAAGAGGTTACTGACCGTCCGGTGGAAGCGGGGGATATTGCTACGATTGATTTTACAGGTAAGATAGATGGCGTGGAGTTCGAAGGAGGATCTGCAACAGATTATCCATTGTCCATAGGTTCCGGTTTGTTCATCGAAGGTTTTGAAGACAGCGTGATAGGGCATAGCATAGGTGATACCTACGACTGGACAGGACAGTTCCCAGATGATTATCAGAATGCAGATTATGCAGGAAAGGATGTCGTATTCACGATTACTGTCAAGGGTATTATGAAAGAATCAATCCCAGAATTGACAGATGAGTTTGTAAAGAGTGTATCCAAAGAATCCAAGAATGTAAAAGAGTATAAAGAAGAAGTTAACAAGATGCTGGATGAGGATAACCAGAGAAGTTATGAAGATCAGATCAGTCAGACTGTATGGCAGGTAGTGTTGGATAATACTGAGATTAAGAAGTATCCAGAGGATGAGGTGAAAGAGATATCAGAAAACCTGATTAATCAGTATAAGTCAATGGCAGAATTTGCCGAGCAGGATTATGAGACATATATCCAGTCGCAGATGGGATATAGTGTCGAGGAGTTTGAAAAACAGGTGGAAGAAGCTGCAAAGGCAAGTATAAAGCAGATTATGGTAACAGAAGCGATTGCAGATAAAGAGAAGATCAAATTAAGCGATGACAAATATAAGGAACAGCTTAAGCTGATTGCAAAGAATTATGGATATGAGGATGTAGATTCATTGAAGGAAGCTGCAGAAGAAGAGGATTTAAAAGATATTGCGCTGAACAATATGGTAAGAGAATGGCTGAAAGAGCATAGCGTGCAAGTAGCAGAAAAATAGGATACATCCGACGGCATCATAGTTCAGTCACCTGGTACAAAGAGGTATAGCGGTCATATGTGAGAAGATGGGGGATTTGGGGATATGATATTTGCTACCGGAGACTGCCATGGAAATTACCGTCGGTTTGCCACGGAGATCTTCCCAGAGCAGAAAGAGATGAATAAAGAAGATTATGTTGTCGTATGTGGTGATTTTGGATATTGGGATGAATCAAAAGAGCAGAAGTACTGGTTAAAGTGGCTGGACAGCAAGCCGTTTACGACTCTGTGGGTGGATGGGAACCATGAGAATTTTGATCTTTTGAAAAAGCAGAAAGTATCAATGTGGCATGGCGGGAAGGTGCAGTATATTATGCCTTCAGTCATTCATCTGATGAGAGGGCAGATCTATGATTTGGAAGGTTTGAGGATATTCACCTTCGGAGGCGCCAGGAGCCATGATATATCAGGGGGAATACTGGAGACTTCTGATCCCAGATTCCGAGCAAAGAGAAAAAAACTGGACAAGAATCAGGAGCTTTACCGGATCAATCATGTAAGCTGGTGGGAGGAAGAGATGCCGACAGAAGAGGAACTGGCAGAAGGTCTTCGGAATCTGATTCAGAATAATTGGAGTGTAGATTATATCATCTCGCACTGCTGTTCGACCAGTACTCAGGAGAGAATATCTGACGGGACTTATCAACCGGATATCCTGACACGTTACTTTGAAAAGATTAAGGAGATGTGCAGGTACCGAAAATGGTTCTTTGGGCATTATCATGATAATAAAAACATTAACAGCAGAGAAATTCTGCTGTACGAACAGATCATACGGATTCATTAGAATGAAAAGATGCATCTGCCAGAGACAGGCTCCGGCAGATGCATCTTTTTAATTAACGATCATTGGTCTTTGACGGGAGTATTCGATGGACAATTCTCCGTTTTGACGTTCACATTTACATGCATATACATGTGAGGCTTTCATCAGCATCTGGAAAGTTGCCTCGTCGTGTGCCACGTGAGCTCTTGCGCACAGGTTGAGATATTCGCCCTGTGCCGTTTCATCTGCGACTTCGCTGGTATAGGCGACTGTGGTAATCCAGGGGTATCGGATAGAAGGATAACCGTGGTTCGGGTCGAATGCGTATGGAACCCAGTAATCAATCATGTCTTTATAATAATCTGCCGGGAAAAGCTTTGGCATCCATGCATGAGCGTATTTTTCAAACTGTGCGCTCCATTCAAGATTCCATCTTGTCATTTCCTGATCCTCGGCAATCTTGTCGGCGATGACATCTTCCATCTTTTTGTTAACAGCATAATTTCCTTTATAAGGAGTATCTGTTACGTACCAGAAGTAGCCGTAGAGAAGTGAACGTGGAAGCCAGAATCCTTTATAGGAAGGGGAAGTATAGCCGGAGAATTGCTGTTCCCATTCGTGGCTTGGCACACCGTGATTATCTACACTTAAGTCTGGTATATATTTTTCAAAAAGTCTTGTGAATCCCATCGATTCTCCTTGAAGAGCATCCTGGCGGTAATATTCACGGTAGAACTCTTTGCCGATGGCATTGAATCTCGCTACATGGAATTTCCAGTAAGGATGTTCTTTTTGAAGTTCATAATGAATAGCAGTACCATCCACATTTTCCATAGGAGTGATGATCAGATTCAATTTTTCCGGAAGTTCCTGGTACATAGTGTCTGTTAAGAGCTTTTTGAGCAGTATAAAAGCAGCGTTTGTGCTGGATACTTCATTGGCGTGATGTCTTGCATTGATAATCTCGCTTGGGCATCTGCTCAGGCGTTTGGTCATGGACAGATAACCTTCATACTGTGGTTTTAACCAGATGCTGTAGAGTTCACGTCCCTGATAAGACCATGCGGTACGGAAGACTTTAATGCCGTCTACGCCTTTTAATTGTTCTATGATTTCCATACAGGTTTCATATCCGATCAATTCTTTTTCGTGGAGATCTATATCTGTAATATTTGTCTTCGGAACAGGCAGTTTTGGCGGAACCGTTGCTTTGAATACATTTCCATTCTCTCCATGGAAATGTATATCATAGACCGAATCCATTTCTTTGCTGTTAAAAAGAACACCTTCTGAAAAGAGCCTAGAATAAGATGCCAGCATCTTCTCTTCAACTCCTCTGGATGTAAGTTCAATTACTAATTTTCCATCTTGAGGATAGATTCCTGTAATCCAGACTGACGCCTGGTCTCGTGTGCGTTCGCATATAGATTCTGTGTTTTCAGGGCTTCCATATAAGACACAGGCATTTTCCTTCTGACATTCATATAAAGTTACATGAAATGCCGGAGCTCCTTCACGCTTGTGAATCTCTGGCAGTATGAGCCCTGGGGCGTCAAATAACTCATCTACTGTCTGTACGCCATAGTTTTTGAAATAGTCGCTGCCGACAAAATACATATCTTCATGGAGTGCATCCAGAGAAGAAATCAGGTCTTCGCGGCTTCCTGTCCTGTAATCCGGTTCACTTGCCCATACCTCCAGAGAAAGTTTCTGGAAGAAAGGCTGCATATCTGCGTGTACATTTCCGTCTGTTTTTGACTCGATATAGGAGCGGCATTCTGGCAGCACCTGTTCCTGGTAAATGTCCCAGATGCGTTCCAGATCGGTTGTTAGTTTTTGGTTCAGACGTTCTTCATCATTTACCCATACCTGGATGTAGCCGGTGGCAGGATGTACCTTGCCAAGTTTGGGATATTCGTTAAGATATGGTCTCTCAGAATATCTTGCCAGATAGCGGAATTCCGTAGAAGCACCATCTGCCTCGGTTGCACGGCACAGGTATGTGATATCCTCATCACCTTCATAGGTCTGAAAGATTACATCTTCTGCCTTAACAGAAAGTTTTTCTGTCAGCATGTCCTGGATAGGATATAATTCCTGCAGATAGCGGATCGGAAGGTCGTACCATTTGTCGGGATCGTCAGCTTTTAGATTATGATAGGATGGTGTGGCGCCATTTTCATCCAGCCACTGCGTCTCTCCTTCCGGCAGAAATGGTTTGAAAAAGATTTCTATTTTTTCTGTCTTCTGCTCTTTCAGAGTTGGGATCACAATCTCGTCAATCCATGAATATCCCTGCTTGTATGCACAGATGAGCTGTAACTGGTCAAGATCTGCGCCAGTTTCTGACAATGCATTCTGAATGCGTGCGGCGAGTTTCATGCGGACAGCCTGATCTTCACTGAGCGCGCCCTCTATCCTTACCCTGTCCCCAGCTTGAAGGCATGGATAGATTTCTTCTTTTAAGATCCGTTCAAAAGTATCTACTTCCCATGGCAATTCGTATTTTTTCTCATAGATCTTCTTTCCTGATTTGTAATTATATATCTTAGAGTCAGGGAAATACGCTTTCTGCTCCGGAGTAATCTCAGGCGCTCCGTATAACTGGCAGTTCTCGTTCCCTTCTGCCTGGAGCGCATGGAGGCATGCGAGTTGGCCGTCTGCATTCCTCAGAATAAAATCATCCGTAAGTTCCATCAGTATATCTCGCCAACTCTTATAGAATCCGTCTGTCAGCGGAAACTTTTCGCAGAGCAGGCTTGTGAAATCTATCAGCTCCTGCCCGCTGCCCTTAATATGCACCCGTACGGTGTCACATGATTCTTCCAGAGTGATCTTAGCATGTTCTGCATGGGAGAATACAACGGCATTTCCATTATAATCCTTTGAAGCGAGAATATTGCCCTCGTAAGCAGTAGTTTCCATTCCAAACCGGAATGCAATATTACATGCCGCTGTGAGTATCGATGCATCGGCATCGTCTGGAAGAATGAACTTTACATCCAGTTTGTCCGGCAGCAGGTCATAGTTCTCGTCTTTAAGGAAAAGCCCTCTGGAAAAAAGATATTCAAGTCCTTTTTCCTTGCGGAAATCCAGGTCAAACGCCGGGCCTTGTTTTGGCGCCGGGACATAATCCTCCGGTATGTCTCCGGTTTCTCTGTCCCATAATGCCAGAAGTTCATCGTTCGTCTCTGGAATCGGAATCTCTCCGTCCGGCACGGCAATTGGAAATGTTGCCGACTCTGACTGGAAACCAAGCAGCAGAGCTGCTTCAAGCGCATACTGCACCTGAGCCTGGTTTATGGGCTGATTCATTTTTAGTTTTTTCAATCTTGTTCCCTCCATTTCGTTTTCTTGTTTATCTCCAATTAAGGAATTGGATAAAATTCCTCAAAATTGAAATCTGTACTCCGTTCTTGTTTTATATTTATATTCTATCAAAGTGCGAAGTGGAGGTCAAGATGAGTTGAATTTACCGGATCATTACAATGGACAGAAATCCCGGTCGGGGGAATCATGTAAAAGAATAACCGATTGTGAAATAAATGGGGATGGGGTATAATATGAGAAATAGCAACAGGCGGAGGTGTGAATATGAAGAAACCGTTGCCGGTGGGTGTAGAAAATTTTAAAGATATCATAGAGTCGGGATACTACTATGTGGATAAGACCTTGTTCATAAAGGAACTGCTGGATTTAAGGGGAAAAGTGAATCTATTCACCAGACCACGGCGTTTCGGAAAAACCTTGAATTTAAGTATGCTCCGGTACTTTTTTGAAGATACAGGAGATAAAGTGAAAAATGAGCAGAATAAAGCACTTTTTAAGAACATGAAAATTATGGATGCCGGAGAAGAATATACGGAACAGATGGGAAGGTATCCTGTTATCAATCTGACCTTGAAATCTGCAAAACAAGAAAATTTTGAAAAAGCCTACTATACGATGCAAATGGGAATTGCCGTTGAATTTGAAAGACATAGGAGTACCATCGAAGCGGGGAAAAAACTGCTTTCTTCTAAAGACTATGAACGTTATGTCCGTATTGCGGAGGAAAAAGCGGATGAAAAGGAGGTTAGCAGCTCCTTGCAGCTGTTCTGCCGCTGTATGCACGCAATTACAGGGAAGAATACGGTTATTTTGATTGATGAGTATGATGTGCCTTTGGAGAATGCGTATTTTCGAGGTTTTTATGATGAAATGATAGATTTTATCCGGTCGTTATTTGAGTCTGCACTGAAAACGAATGATTATCTGCAGTTTGCTGTGATTACCGGGTGCTTGCGAATTTCAAAGGAAAGCATATTTACTGGACTAAACCACTTGAACATTATTTCTATACTGGATAAGAAATATAGTGAGCATTTTGGATTCACAGAACCTGAAGTGCTTGAGATGATGCGGTATTATCAAGCAGAGAGTCGTTTTCCAACAATGAAAGAATGGTATGACGGATATTTATTTGGAGATACGGAGGTTTATAATCCATGGAGCGTGATTAAGTTTTTATATGACCTATATTCAGATGTGAATGCATTTCCGCATCCTTATTGGATCAATACCAGTTCCAATGATATTATAAAAGACTTGATTGTCAGAGCAGACCGGGAGACTAAGGGTCAGATTGAAACACTATTAGAAGGAGGAACCTTAGATATACAGGTACACGAGGAAGTTACTTATGGAGATATGCATAGTAGTGGGGAGAATTTGTGGAATTTCCTCTATTTTACAGGATATCTGACGAAAGAGAAAGAGTATTTTAAGGAGTCTT
The DNA here is from genome assembly GCA_947647815.1 of uncultured Dorea sp. Taxonomy (GTDB): domain Bacteria; phylum Bacillota; class Clostridia; order Lachnospirales; family Lachnospiraceae; genus Sporofaciens. Next base: position 29,387 of record CANSLW010000011.1, read on the forward strand.
CTGTCTTTTTGCGTGTGCGGATTCCCAATATAGAAGTAAAAACAATTTATCAGAATACAATTTTGAGTTGGTTGAAAACTATGATAAAGAAAGAGGATTTCCGGGATTTGTACCGTGCGATGGAGAAAGGAAATGCCCAAAAGATGACAGATATATTAAACGGTCAGCTTTTTCGTACCATTAGTTTCTATGATAGTGTGGAAAACTTTTATCACGGTTTCCTGACAGGAATATTGAGCCAGAGCGAGAATTATTTGGTGAAATCCAACCGTGAATCAGGGAATGGACGTTCTGACATTATGGTGAAGAGCCCTTCGCTGCGGGGAAGATCGTTCATTTTAGAATTGAAGGTATCCGATTCGATTCATAATTTGGAAGATGATGCAGAGAAAGCGCTGCAGCAGATATATGATAAGAAGTATATGGAAGAACTACTTTCGGAAGGGTATCGAAAGATTGACTGTTATGGAATATCATTTTTCCGAAAGGATTGTGAGGTAAGGTTTGGGGAAGGACGTAAGTAATTTCAATTAAAATTTTTAATAAGGCAAATGATATTATGGAGGTCGGTATGGAGCAGCTATTTATAACAAATCTGACAATTGAGAAGGTCAGGCATTTAAGGAATATCAGTATTCCATTGTCTGAGAATAGGATAAAGCATTTGATTCTGACGGGAAAAAATGGGAGTGGGAAGACGAGTATAGCGGAGGCATTATCAGGTTATCTGAATAATGTATTTACAGATCAATATTTTGAAGACAAAGAAAGCTGGTTGGAGAATGACAGAAATAGATGGTCTGCTGCTGTCAAGAGAAAAAAAAGAGAGAGTGAAGTATTAAAACTAGAAAAAAAAGTTTATGAGAGTGAAGAAGAATTAAAATTCAGCAGAAGGGGGTTAAAAGTAAGCTTTAATCACAAAACAGGCAGTATTTTCGCGCTGAAAGAAAAATACCACTTTATATTAGCCTACTATCAGGCGGACAGAATATTTAAAGCGGAACAGCCCCGGCATGTAGAAAAAGTCCAGTTAAAAGACAGATACGGACTAAAAGAATTCCCGCGGGATGAATTTGTGAAATATTTGCTGGACTTGAAGATGACAGAGGCGTTGGCGAGAAATAATAATAAGACAGAAAAAGCGGACGAAATCAGGCTGTGGTTTGAACAGCTTGAAGGACTTCTGAAACGGATATTTGCAGATGAATCTGTACATCTGGAATTTGATGAAGATACATTTGAATTTCATATCATTCAGGAGGGGAAGGAGCCGTTTGATTTTAACACGCTGTCCAGTGGGTATCAGGCAGTGCTGGATATTGTGCTGGATATTATCATGCGTATGCAGAATCAGACAAAGCGTTCATTTGACTTTAAATTGCCGGGAATTGTGTTGATTGATGAGATTGAGACGCATCTTCATCTGGAACTGCAGAAAAATATTATGCCGCTTTTGACGACGATATTTCCGAATATCCAATTTATAGTAACAACACATTCGCCTTTTATACTGAATAGCTTGCAGGATGTTGTGATCTATGACCTTGAGAACAGACTGCTGGTAGAAGATGGTCTGGATGATGTGCCGTATGACGGTATTGTAGAGGGATATTTTGGCGCAGATAAGCTGTCAAATATGTTAAAGGAGAAGTTTGAACAATATAGAACCCTTGTGAAAAAGGAGAGACTTTCTGATGATGAGATAGGGGAAATCGCTGAGTTGGAGCTATATCTGGATGAGATACCGGATTATCTTGCCATCGGGATAGCGACAGAGTACCAGAGATTAAAGTTGGATTTTATGAATCGGGAGGACATAGATGGTTAAAGTGGAACGTTCCTTTCCGGCTCCTGAATCATTGGCAGAAGAGGCAAAGAAGTCGGCAGGAAGATACGATAAGCCGGATGTGATTAAGCGGTTAAAAGATGATTTCCACAATAAATGCTACATTTGCGAGATGAAGGAATTGCAGGATCCCAATGTAGAGCATCTACTGCCGCATAAAAACGGGAAGTATCCGGAGAGAAAATATGATTGGGAAAATCTCTTCTGGTCATGCAGTCATTGCAATGGGGTTAAAAATAATGGTAAGTATGATGAGGGGATTATAGACTGTTGTATCCGATGAGTATTTTGAATGGAGAGGGCGCGAAGACGGAATTTACGGG
>CANSLW010000012.1 GCA_947647815.1 uncultured Dorea sp.
TACATTTTTCGGAACACGAAAAACTCCGCCATGCTCAACAGGCTAAAGCCCATATTTAAAAGGGCTGCTGCCGCAGCCCTTTTTCTTCACATCTCTTACAGCTCTACTTTCTAACTACCTTGACCTCTACACTCCGCTCGGAATCAAGCTCCGCACTGACACTCAGTTTCCCGCTTAAATTCGTCTTCATATCCCCGACATTCACATCATCCATATACACCTTGTACTCGGTATCTGCTTCCAGTTCCAGTGTAAACTGTGCATCCTTCGTACCGGATACCTTGAATGATACGGTATCTTCATCTGCCTTAAAATTCTCAACAGCGGTTCCCGGAACAGACTCGTATACAAACATGCCGTTCTTCTCAAGCTTGGTAATCTCAGCAAAAGTCTTCACTTTGTATATGTCTCCCTGAAATTCGAATCCGTCAAGTTTGGTCTTGCTCTCCAGAGTATAGTCTCCAAAACTAAGGGTTCCATCTGCTTCAGTCTTTAATAATTCTTTCACTGCTGCCATATTAATTATTCCTCCTGGGGTTCTTCTTTTGTACCCCTATTATATATCAAATCTGATTTAATTTGTAGTCTTTGGTATAAATTTTATTTCTTTTTTAGACAGGCCTGCCACCACTTCTGAATCCCTTGTAATCTCTCCGCTTAAGATTGCTTCTGCCAGTTTATCTTCTAATTGGTTCTGAACAGCCCTTCTGAGCGGACGCGCTCCGTACTTCTGATCCGTACCTGTCTCCACAATATGTTTCTTCACAGAATCCCGGATCGTAAGACGGATTCCCAACTGATCTTCGGCACGTTTCGTAAATTCCTTGCACAAAAGTCCCACAATTTTCTTCATCTGCTCGCTGTCTAACGGATGGAAAACCTGGATCTCATCTATTCTGTTCAGGAATTCCGGGCGGAAGATCAAGCGGATCTCCTTCATGACATTGCCCTTCATCCGCTTATAATCGCCTGCCGCATCCTCCTTCACATTGAATCCTAACTTCTTCGGGTCTATGATTGTCTGTGCTCCCGCATTGGAAGTCATGATGATAACCGTATTGCGGAAATCTACCTTCCGTCCCTGGGAATCGGTAATATGCCCGTCATCTAACACTTGCAGCAGAATATTGAACACGTCCGGATGTGCTTTCTCTATCTCATCGAACAAGACCACCGAATACGGCCTGCGGCGCACCCGCTCGCTTAACTGGCCGCCGTCGTCATGTCCGATATATCCCGGAGGCGCTCCAATCATCTTGGCTACACTGTGTTTTTCCATGTATTCGGACATATCTACCCGTATCATGGATTCCTCATTTCCAAAAAGCGCTTCCGCAAGAGCCTTGGACAGCTCTGTCTTTCCCACACCGGTAGGTCCTAAGAATAAGAAAGAACCAATCGGACGCTTCGGATCCTTCAGCCCGACTCTTCCGCGCTTAATCGCCTTTGCCACAGCAGTCACCGCTTCTTCCTGTCCTATAACTCTCTGATGCAGGACTTGCTCTAATTTATTCAGTCTTGCACTCTCAGATTCTGCCAGCTTCTGTACCGGAATCTTCGTCCATTGGGATACGACCTCCGCAATGTCTTCTTCTGTCACAGCAACCTTCCTGTCCGCATTCTTCTTATCAAAACGTCTCCGGACCTGTTCTAACTTCTTCTCTGCGTTTTCCAACTCCTTGCGGATCAACGAAGCCTCGGCTATATCACCGCCCCGGATTGCTCCTTCCAGTTCCTTCGTCAGTTCGGTGATTGTCTTCTCCAGTCCGACTACACTCTCCGGAACCTTGAATCCTCTGAGGCTTACCTTGGAGCAGGCCTCATCCAGCACATCAATAGCTTTGTCCGGAAGAAAACGGTCGTTTACATAACGGCTTGCCAGTTTTACAGAAGCCTCAAGCGCCTCTTCCTCAATCTCTACGTGATGATGATCCTCATATCTCTTCTGTAACCCTTTTAAGATATCCAGACAGTGCTCTTCTGTCGGCTCTTCAACCGTAATAGGCTGAAATCTGCGCTCCAGAGCCGCATCCTTCTCCAGATACTTGCGATATTCCCCAATAGTCGTTGCTCCAATCAACTGTATCTCACCCCTGGCAAGGGACGGTTTCATGATGTTGGATGCATTAATGGCGCCTTCCGCGCCTCCCGCGCCGATAATGGTATGCACCTCATCCAGAAAAAGGATGACATTTCCCGATGCCTTTACTTCCTGAATCAGCCGCTTCATCCTCTCCTCGAATTCTCCGCGGTACTTCGATCCGGCAATCATACCTGCCAGATCCATCGTAAGAATCCGCTTATCCTTCATGCCCTCCGGTACAATTCCTGCAGCAATCTGTGCCGCCAAACCTTCTATCACCGCCGTCTTTCCGACACCTGGTTCTCCAACCAGACAGGGGTTATTCTTCGTTCTTCTGCTTAGAACCTGGATCAACCGGCTGATCTCAGCTTCCCTTCCGATGACCGGATCAAGCTTTCCCTCTTCCGCCTGTGCTGTCAGGTCTGTTCCGTACTGCTCAAGAACGCCCTCCCGGCGTCTTGTGCCATCCTGCATCATCTCTTCCTGATATGATTTGAAATCCGCTCCTATCACTCCAAAGATATCCTGATACAATTTCTGTATATTAATATTCAATGTCTGTAATATCCTTGCCGCCACAGAATCCATATCACGCAGAAGCGCCAGGAGCATATGCTCTGTTCCAATCTTTTCTGAATGGAAACGGGACGCTTCTGCCTTGCTCTCCTCTAAGATATATTCGAGCCTCGGACTGACCTCCGGCCGATGCACAACTGCAGCCGCCGCTCCTACCGGCGTCACTAATTCGTCTACTACTTTTTGAATCTTTTCTTCATCCACACCATTCGCCGCCAAAACCTGGCCTGCCACGCCAGTATATACTTCTCTCAATCCCAAAAGCAGATGTTCTGTTCCTACATAAGGATGATTCAGCTTCTTAGCTGTGTCCCTCGCAATCTTTAAAACACGGTTTGCTTGTTCTGTATACTTCATTTATGTCCTTTCCTTTCTAGCTTTTCTACTCTCTGGCTTTTTATAACTGCCTCGCTTATTCTGCTTTATCTCTTCTATCTGTCATCTACCATATTCATCATAGATCTCTTCCACCAAAGCGTGCACTTCTTCTTCGGAAATGTTCTTGCACCTTCCCCTTGCCAGCAGCACTCTAAGTTGTGCCTTCATCTCAAGCAATGCACGCGCTTTATCCATATCTATAGCAATCACCGCACCTTTTCTCCGGTCGAGCTGGATAAACCCCTCCTGTTTTAAGATGGAGTAGGCCTTATTCACAGTATGCATGTTAATGCCTACGGTATTCGCGAGCTGCCTTACTGACGGCAGAGAATCTCCTTCCTGAATCAGATTCATGGCTATTCCCATGATGATTTGGTTCTGTAATTGTACATAGATTGCTTCATCACTGTTAAAATCAATCTCTATCAGCATTGTATCACCTTTTCCCGGGCTATTTCTTCTGTTACTTCTTTTGTGCTAGGCATACTATAACATAATTAAAGAGAGCTTACAAGTTAAATTGTAAGCTCCACCCCTTCTATCCTTTTTATATAAATATTTACAATTATGCAAAGCCTCTCTCTTTACTTCACAACGCTTCTTACATCTACATACTCATACCCCTCAAAACTATCTGCAACATTCTTGCATGTCAGCTTTCCATCATACGTATTAATAGCAGAATAAATCACATCATTCTCCCGGCAGGCCTGTTCCAGTCCCTTATCCGCAATCTGAAGACCATAACTCAACGTTGCATTCGTCAGCGCAATCGTAGAAGTCCTCGGAACTGCTCCCGGCATATTACCTACGCAATAATGTACAATACCATCCTCAATATAAATCGGATCATCATGATAAGTTACATGCGTCGTCTCGCCGCATCCTCCCTGGTCAACTGCAACATCCACAAACACGGCTCCTGGTTTCATCTCCTTCAGATATTTCCTCTTAAACAGCTTCGGCGCCGCCTTGCCAGGAATCAGCACAGAACCTATCACAAGGTCTGCTTCTTTTACAGATTTTTCAATATTCACATCATTAGATGCAAGCGTCTGGATTCTTGCTCCGAAAATATCGTCCAGATATGCCAGTCTCTGAAGATTAACATCCAGGATAGTAACATTTGCCCCCATGCCTACTGCAATCTTACATGCATTGGTCCCGACAGAGCCGCCCCCAAGGATTACAACATTTGCCTTCGGAGTTCCTGGCACACCGGCAAGAAGCACTCCCTCTCCGCCATAGATCTTCTCCAGATACTTTGCGCCTTCCTGAATACTAAGGCGTCCGGCAATCTGACTCATAGGCGCAAGAAGAGGCAGTCCTCCGTTCTTATCCATCAGAGTCTCATATGCAACTCCCTTCACCTTTGCGGCAAGCAGTGCATCCGTCTGCGGTTTGTCCGCCGCAAGGTGAAGATAAGTATAGAGGATCAATCCTTCATGAAACAGTGGATACTCTTCTGGCAATGGTTCTTTTACCTTAATCATCATTTCTGCCGTATCCCATACTTCCTTCGCAGTGTCAATCATTCTGGCCCCTGCCGCTTCATATTCCCCATCCATAAACCCGGAACCAGCTCCAGCTCCCTTCTCAATATAAACTTCATGACCTGCATTCACATAACTTTTTACATTGTCAGGAATCATCCCGACCCGGAATTCTTTGTTTTTAATCTCTCTGACACACCCAATCTTCATTTTTTACCTCCGTCACCGTTATGAATATTTTTTTTCATTTTTAAAAATATTTGAAAAATATTCTTCATTTTCTTTTAAATAATACTATCATACAGGGCATAATTATTCAATAATAATTATTTTTTTCACACAATCTTTGAATTATGCGTATTTACTTCAAATTGTCCTCACAATTTTCTTGCATATTTTTCAAATTCATGGTTAAATCGAAATAGATATTTCTTCATATAAAATCAGGAGGTATTTTATGAGCGAATTGAATGAATTGATTCACAATGCCAATCTGACAAAAACACAGAAAATGATTGCCAAATATATTCTAGACCATTCGGCTGATGCCTGTTTTATGACATCCACTGAGATTGCTCTGACATTAGGTGTCAGTGAATCTTCAGTCATTCGTTTTAGCAGATCATTGGGATTCGACGGATTTATGGATTTTCAGAAAGTATTAAGAAAAGAATATCAAGATAAAGTACTCAGTATATCGAGTACAATTACTGTGCCAGCACAGCGTATCGCCAAAAGAGCAAAGCTTGACAGTAATTCCGACTATATCGACCGTCATTTTAAAAATGCCCTCAAGAATCTGGAGACCTTGTTTGCCACCAATCCCTTAGCTTCTTTTGAAAAAGCTGCCGATATCATCATTGCCAGCAAACGAAAATATATCGCCGCTTCTCGCGGTAATTCCTGCCTGGGAGATTATTTTCTCCTATACCTGAAGCATATGCTGCCACATGTAACCCTCACCAATACACCCGCCATCAGTCCCATTGACCATATGTGCAATATAACAAAGGATGACTGTCTGGTGGTTTTCAGTTTTCCCAGATATTCTTCCCTGGACCGGGTCACCACAGAGATGGCGAAAGACGCAGGCGCTAATATCGTCGTGATTACTGATAAACCAAGCGCACTTCTTGCCCAGTATGCTACCGTCCTAATCACGGTTCCCGTTGACAGCAATGCCTTTTTTAATTCTTTAATCGGACCACAATTCGTTGCTGAGACACTTCTTGATACCATCAGTCATAAAGTAAATGGAATCGAAAAGAGATTGAAGAAAATGGATAAATATCTTGATAAGCTGGGAATCTACTAAATATCCGGCAGGATGTCTTATCATACATCCTGCCGGACAAATGGCTGTTTACTTGTATTTACGCCTCGTCTATCGCTTTTCCGATATCATTACGCATATATTTGTTATCAAACTTTACCCATTCGGTTGCCGCATATGCATTCGCCCTGGCCTCTTTCAAGTCTTTTCCCTTCGCTGTAACACCCAGTACACGTCCGCCGTTGGTTACAATCTGGTCTCCGTCAAACCTGGTTCCCGCATGGAAGCAGTAATATCCTTCATGCTTCGCAAATTCCTCAAGACCGCTGATCGGGAGTCCTTTCTCATACGCTACCGGATATCCGTCACTTGCAAGTACTACACAGACCGCCGCATTATCCTCGAACTGCAAGTCCACCTGATCAAGTGTTCCGTCGATACATGCTTCGACTACTTCTATAATATCATTCTTCATTCTCGGCAGCACAACCTGTGCCTCCGGATCTCCGAACCTTGCATTATACTCCAATACCTTCGGTCCTTCTTCTGTCAGCATCAATCCAAAGAAGATGACTCCCTTAAACGGCCTTCCTTCGGCTTTCATGGCATCTACCGTTGCCTGATAGATATATTTATTACAGAAATCTTCTACTTCCTTCGTATAGAACGGACTTGGTGAGAAAGTTCCCATACCGCCCGTATTCAATCCCGTGTCACCGTCTCCTGCACGCTTATGATCCTGTGCGGAGGTCATTGTCTTGATGGTATTTCCATCTACAAAGGAAAGTACTGACACTTCCCGGCCTGTCATGAATTCTTCGATTACCATCTCATTACCTGCATCTCCGAATTTCTTATCCAGCATAATGGTCTTGACGCCTTCTTTTGCCTCTTCGAGCGTATTACAGATCAGAACTCCTTTACCAAGCGCCAACCCGTCAGCTTTCAGAACAATTGGGAACTTCGCCGTCTCAAGATAAGCAAGCGCCTTATCTGCATCTGTAAAATTCTCATATCCTGCTGTCGGAATATTATATTTCTTCATCAAATCTTTGGAAAATGCTTTGGACCCTTCCAGAATCGCCGCATTCTTCCTCGGTCCGAACGTGCGGATTCCTGCCGCTTCCAGTTCGTCAACCAGACCGCCCACCAACGGGTCGTCCATTCCTACGATCACAAGGTCAATCTCTTTTTCCTTTGCAAATGCAACAATCTTATCAAATTCCATTGCACCAATAGGAGCACACTCCGCATATTCTGCAATTCCGGCATTCCCCGGTGTACAGTAAATCTTATCCGCTTTCTCACTCTTCGCTACGCAATACGCGATCGCATGCTCTCTGCCGCCGCTTCCGACAATTAATACTTTCATCTTCTGACCTCCTTACAAACTGATAACTGCCTTTCCGTCACAGACCGACACCTTTCCATTGGCAATCAAATCGATCGCATGCGGCAGAATCTTCCACTCCGCCTGCTCCATCACCCGCTTCTGCAGAACCTCCGGTGTATCACCCTGTTCCACTTCCACCGCTTTCTGGAGAATGATCGGTCCTGTATCTGTTCCCTCATCCACAAAATGTACGGTCGCGCCAACCACTTTGACACCCCTGGCAAGCGCCGCCTCATGGACCTTTAACCCATAGAATCCGGTTCCGCAGAACGATGGAATTAAGGACGGATGAATATTAATAATCCGGTTCCTGTATTTCTCTATCATAGCCGGCGGAATCACTACAAGGAATCCGGCCAGAACAATGAGATCCGGCTTCCACTCATCTATTGCTTCGATAAATTTGTCATTAAATGCTTCTCTGGACGCAAACTTCTTCGGTGAGATACAGCGATTGGCAATTCCATGCTTTTTGGCTCTTTCCAAAGCATAGGCATTCTTATTATTACTGATAACTCCTGTAATTCTGGTATTGGTAATACTGCCGGCTTCTACTGCATCTATGATTGCCTGGAGGTTTGTCCCGCCTCCTGATACAAGTACAACAACATCTAACATAAAGCGACTCCTTTTTCTCCCGCTTCTACATGACCTACCACATATGGCTGTTCTCCTGCTACCCTGATCGCATCCATTACCTTATCTGCATCGGCAGGATCGACTGCAACAACCATACCAAGTCCCATGTTGAAGGTATTGTACATCATCTCTTCTGCAATATCTCCCTTCTTCGCCAGCAGCTTGAAGATTGCAGGCACCTCATAACTATCCTTCTTAATCACTGCCCTCACACCATCCGGCAGCATTCTCGGAATATTCTCATAGAACCCGCCGCCTGTAATATGGCTGCAGCCCTTAATCTTCACATCGCTGTCTTTGATGCTCTTTAACGCTTTTACATAAATCTTAGTCGGCATAAGCAATGCCTCTCCCAGCGTCTTTCCTAATTCCTCATAATATGTATCCAGAGATTCCTTCGTCATTTCGAATACTTTACGTACAAGAGAGAATCCATTACTATGGACGCCGCTTGAAGACATACCGATCAACACATCACCCGGCTTAATATCTTCGCCGTTGATGATATCCTTCTTATCAGCCACTCCTACTGCAAAGCCCGCAAGATCATAATCATCCTCCGGCATAAGCCCTGGATGTTCTGCAGTCTCACCGCCTACAAGCGCACATCCCGACTGCTTGCAGCCTTCTGCAACACCACTTACGATCGAAGCAATCTTCTCAGGATAATTCTTCCCGCATGCAATATAATCCAGGAAAAACAGCGGTTCACCGCCTGAACATGCAATATCATTGACACACATAGCAACAGCATCGATCCCGATCGTATCATGCTTATCCATGATGAATGCAAGTTTCACCTTCGTTCCACATCCATCTGTTCCGGACAGAAGGACCGGCTCGTCCATCTTCTTAATACCGCTTAAGTCAAATGCGCCTGCAAATCCTCCAAGACCTCCTAATACTTCCGGACGCATCGTCTCCTTAACATGCTTTTTCATCAACTCGACCGATCTGTAACCAGCCTCAATATCAACTCCGGCATTCTTATAATCCATACTTACGTCTCCTTATTTTCTCAATCCTGCATCTTTTGAAAAATATTCCAAATATGCAATCACCAATGTACATCCAATCTTTATCACAATACCGCAGCATCTGTCATCACTGGTTCAGATACGCCTCATATCCAATCTCATCTAACTTCGCTGCTTTTGCCTGAACAGTCTCTTTCATCTCTCGTGAATAATCTTTCAACTTGTTCAGCAATTCCTCATCTGATGTCGCAAGGATCTTCGCCGCAAGGATTGCCGCATTCATTCCACCGTCAATCGCTACCGTTGCTACCGGAATTCCTGGCGGCATCTGAACGATAGAGAACAGTGCGTCTTCACCTGCAAGATTCTTACCAGACATCGGTACTCCGACTACCGGCATCGGGAATAACGCCGCACACATGCCTGGCAGATGCGCTGCCATTCCGGCGCCTGCGATAATTACCTTCATTCCTTTTCCCTCTGCCGCCTTCGCCCATTCAAAGAACACATCTGGTTCACGGTGTGCAGAGATGATCGTCATCTCATAATCAATCCCTAACTTTTCCAACATTGCTGCCGCTTTGCTCATGACCTTTAAGTCTGAGTCACTGCCCATAACAATTCCTACTCTTGGCATACCTTTCCATCCTTTCTTCTGTGTGCTCATTTCATCTAAATTTTACCTTATATATCTGCATTTTTCAATGGTTCATTCAGAATCTCTGTTCCCGGAAGCACAAATCTCCCCTCCAGAAGAAGATCAATCTCTTCTCCACTTCTCGTAACAACCGCAATCTTCTTCAATTCCTCGTATGGAATCGTAATATCCGTATGGCACTGATAATATGCCTTTGACACATCCTCTTTCCGCAAGATCGATACCGAATTATCCTTTGCAACAATCTCCTTGCCATTCGGATTGTATACTCTGACATCCTCACTCCAACTATAACAGGTATCTCCCACTGCAAAATGCGGTCCCATCTTCTCAGCGATCAATATCGGCATCTTTTCCTCTATTCCATATCTCTTTGCCGCCACATAAGCCGTCGTATTGGTTCCTATTGCAAACTCACCAAGCGGAAGTGTCGCATGCTTATGGAGGATATTATCACGAACATACTCTTTGTTCTCCAATTCCCGCTCAAAGTTCCCGCAATTATAGTCTGCAACCATCCCATTAGCAAATGTAATCTCCAGATCCCGGTACTGCAATTCATGCAGATATACTTTACTCACATGGAGAACGCCGTTGGTCCCCTCCAGCACAGGGGATGTGAATACTTCTCCCACAGGAATATTCACATCGGCTACACAGTTCTCAAAAGCCGTCTCTTTCTCCGGTTCTTTTAATTCACGAATCCGTACCTTCAAGTCTGTATGATTGCCATTTCCTCCAAGGATATGGACGTACTCTCCCTTATCCAGAGCATCGATCAGTATCTGCTGTACTTTCTCGTATGTCTTTGCATCCAGCGTATTGATACGAATGATCTCATCAAATATCTCTTCATACCGATCCCCAATCTCCGGCACCGGATAAGCAATGATCGTAAAGCTCCGTTCATCCCCTCTGATATATTGGTTTGTAATCTGACTCTGACGACTGTAGAATTGAACCTGCAATTCTTCCTGCTTCTTTGTAAGCTTTATCACTTCCTCTTTCTGTTTTGGTGAAAATGGCTCTTCACCAAACATATCGACACATGCCGGTCCCGCATATTTACCCGCCTGATTCTTATAATGCTCATATGTCGTCTGAATCACTTCTAATTTACGCTCTACAAACTTTTTATCCAGAAACAGCGCCTGGTCGTTTCTATGATCATAATCATACTGTTTGTTGGCAATTCCTCCAAAATAACCGGTTTTTAAGTGTTCCCGCTTTGTCAGCACACTGACTCCGGAACGGTAAATGACAGGCTTTAACCCCATCCTTGCAAAATTCTCAACAGCCTTTCTGATCACTCGTTCAAATCCAAGTACATAACGAATCTCCACGACTTCCTTCTTTGACAAATCTTTTCCCGTATTGACAAATCCGATACGATAACCTTCTGTATAGACATCCGCCATCTTCTGTATCACATCCTCAGGAAGCTTCAGCAGGTGTCTTGCAGTCTGCAGTTCATTCTCACTGATATATTCGCCAAACCGATACAGGTATCTCAGATCATCCAATGAACTGTTCATAATGATATCTAAAGCGAAAGACTCTGCCGGGTCAATCTGGTCACGAACCCTGTCCGCCACAAATACATCACAGTAATCACTGGCATACCAATAGATGATATCCTTGATTCGATGAACGTCCGTTCCCTTCTCTTCCTCAAACTGATTATAAATCTCAATCAGCAATTCGAACAGGATATCCAGATATTCTGTCTTCTGTTCAAACACATAAGCGATACATCCTCTAAGTTCCGTATACAGAAAACTTAAGATTTGTCCGTATTCTTCTCCTAATACCTTCACAGCATATGCAGGATTCGCATAGCTTGTCTCATATGCTTCCGGCAGAATATCTTCATACAGCTTCCGATTCTCTTTAGCAATCACGTCAAGATCCTTCTCCCAGTATGTTTTATTCAGGATCTCCTTTCTGGTCTCGTCAATCATCTGGACAAATTCTGCCATTTTATGAAAATAATCTGTAAACGGAGCCGCTGTCGTCTCCTCATTCTTCATTTCCTTTATGCGTTCGACCGCTAATTCATATCTTTCTTCTATCATCCGACAATCCCTCCTATCTGACAAAGCCCCTGATAAATATCGCGGCAAGTCCAAGAAATACCGTCATATTAATACCGATTCCCACCTTGCATGTTATATAATTCTTCTCTCTCTCCTTCATTCCGCGTCCGCCAAGCCAGGTTCCAATCCCGGCAAGAACCATCGTCCCGAGTCCTGCAAATCCCATGATCATGCCAATCTCGCCTTTTTCTCTGTAAGAAATATCAAACATTAAAAGTAACAGAAGAAGAACCACAAAAGCATAACAACAAGAATAGATTCCTTTCTTCGCATGACGCGGTTTTGCCTGACCATATTTGGTAATCCTCTTTCTCTGTTTCTCTCTGGCTTTCGCCAGTGCTTTTGCTCTATCTTCTTCTGTGACTAGTTTTCTTTTTATTAACATATCTTCTCCTTATCGCCGCACAGACTGCAAATATTATATAACCGGCCAGCCCTCCGATGGTATTCAGCAGCAGATCATCCACATCAAAACTGCCCACCTTGGTAAGAAGCTGAAATGTCTCAACACAAAGACTTAATCCAAAACTATAGAATACTGCCGAGAAAAAACTTCGATATCTGCTCGCCATCGGCATAAAAAAACCAAACGGCATAAAGATAATCACATTTCCGAATAAATTCGTAAACATAGCAAACAGACCAACCTGATCCCGATAATTCCAGAATCTTCTGATCTCCTTAAAGAGCACAAGATTATAATGATACTCCTGCATCTCTCCTGTCCTTCCATACCAATCGGAAAATATCAGAAAATATATAATGAATCCTATATATAACACAAATAATATTTTTCCAAAAATACGGATTATTTTACCTCTCTTAAAACTCAACTACCAAGCACCCTTTCCATCTGGATTGCCTAAAAAGTAAGGCCTTTCTTCTCTTTTATCAGACGTGCTCCGCTTATGATCGAGATAATCCCTGTCGCCACTCCAACAACAACTACAATAATGCCGACTGCAATATTTGCTGCTCCTGCAAAACTCATAGCCTTGTATGCCTTTTCATTCATATATTTTCTGCTCCTTTCCCAAATGTAACGTATGCTTATTTTTGCCCTTTAATACTACGGATTCACACCATACTGTTCATAATATGCATCGATTGCAGTTTTTAATGTATCATTGATGATAATTTTTCCCTGACATTCTCTGTTATACAGATATTCCACAACTTCATCCATGGTAACGATTGCGCTCGCCTTAAAACCATATAAATCTGTGATCTCATCCAACGCGCATTTCTTACCGCCTTTGCCGACCTCCATACGATTCAGAGATACCATCAATCCCTTAATCTCTACGTCTCCCTGAGCCTTAATGATCGGGAACGTCTCTTCGATGGATTTGCCGGAGGTTGTCACATCCTCAATGATCACGACTCTGTCGCCGTCCTTAATCTTACTTCCCAGCAGAATCCCTGTGTCGCCATGATCCTTTACTTCCTTACGGTTCGAACAGTAACGGATGTCCTTGCCGTATAATTCGCTGATTGCCATCGTCGTTGCAACGCTTAACG
This sequence comes from uncultured Dorea sp., assembly GCA_947647815.1. Taxonomy (GTDB): domain Bacteria; phylum Bacillota; class Clostridia; order Lachnospirales; family Lachnospiraceae; genus Sporofaciens. Next base: position 13,088 of record CANSLW010000012.1, read on the forward strand.
GAATACCCTTGTACGCAGGTCCGAACAACACATCAAAGTCCAGACCATAATTGTCATGAATTGCTTTCGCATAATATTCGCCTAGTTTCCGTAACTGTGTACCCGTCACATATGCTCCGGCATTCATGAAGAACGGTGATTTTCTGCCACTCTTTAATGTGAATTCTCCGAATTTCAGGACATCCGATTCTACCATAAATTCTATAAATTCCTGTTTATATGCTTCCATCTTCCAATTCTCCTTTATTTCTATGAGCAATAATTCATTTTACCATAACAATATTAAAATAACAATTGTGAAAATATTGTTTGACATTCTATTTTTATAATGCTAAAATATCAGCAAAGAGAAGCGGTTTTTTACTACTCGTCTATTTAATAGTCTTGAGTAGGGTACTCGCTTCTTTTTTTATATCTACTAAGTCATACAAGTACATTTTTTCAAACTTTGTACAATTGACAACCATACAAGCCGAATATACATTGTAAATATTAGTTCTCCTATCATTTTCATAAATTGGCATAGCAAAATATGTTTTATAATAATACCAGCCGTTTCCTGCATCAACTAAATGTTTATCTTTATGATTTTCTTTATAACGTTTTTCTGTAGAAATCTCCAACAAATCCTTCATTATTTCAAGCCTTGCCAATCTGTCTTCTCCTTCTTAAAGCTTCTTCACTGCTCCTACCAGTTCGCGGACATCTTCTATCTTATTGGCCTTAAGATATTCTTCTATCCCCTCCACAATCTCCATCGTCACCGCCGGATTATGGAAATTCGCCGTACCGACTGATACGGCGCTCGCGCCTGCAAGCATCATCTCTATGGCGTCTTCTGCACAGGCAATACCGCCCATACCGATGACCGGAATCTTCACTGTCTGCGCCGTCTGATACACCATCCGCACGGCAATCGGATGAATGGCAGGACCTGAAACTCCGCCGGTCTGATTCGCAAGTGCAAAAGTCCTTTTATGGATATCGATCTTCATCCCTGTCAGAGTATTGATCAAAGATACCGCATCCGCACCGCCTGCTTCTACTGCTTTCGCCATCTCAGTGATATCCGTCACATTGGGACTTAATTTCATGATCACCGGCTGTTTTGCATATTTTTTGACTGCTCTGGTAATATCTTCCGCCGCCTTGGGATTCTGTCCGAAAGCAATGCCGCCTTCCTTCACATTCGGACAGGAAATATTGATTTCAAGCATATCTATATCTTCACCCGCAAGTCTCTCAACAACCTCACAGTAGTCCTCCGTAGATTTTCCACATACATTCACTATGATCTTCGTGTCGTACTTTCTAAGAAACGGGATGTCCCTCTCGCAGAACAGATCGATACCCGGATTCTGCAGCCCGATTGCATTCATCATGCCGCCATGGATCTCTGCAACTCTCGGAGTCGGATTACCCGGCCACGGAACATTGGCAACTCCTTTGGTCGTAACAGCTCCTAACTTATTCAAGTCAACAAAATCCGCATATTCCGCCCCAGAACCAAATGTCCCGGAAGCCACTGTTACCGGATTCTTCCACTCTACACCCGCAATATTCACCTTCATATTCATCAGATCTCCACCTCCGTTGCCAGAAATACCGGACCATCCTTGCAGATCCGCCTGTTGTGTACATTACTGTGATGATCTTTTTCCTTGGTCTGACAAACACACCCAAGGCACGCCCCAATTCCACATGCCATTCTTTCTTCCAAAGATATATAGCATACAATATTTTTTTTCTCGGCATAATCCTTTATTGCACGCAACATCGGCGTTGGTCCGCAGGCATAGATAACATCTGCTTCTAATCCATGCTCACAGATCGCATCCAGTACATTTCCCCTGGTCCCCATGCTTCCGTCCTCAGTTGAGATATATACTTTCCCGTTTTTCTCAAACTCTTCTTTTAAAAATGTATGTGCATCCCGATACCCGACTACAATCTGTTTCTCTTCACACTTCATCTGCTTTGCCAGTTCCAGAATCGGCGGAACCCCTATACCACCGCCAATCAAAAATGTCTTCTTTCCCTCTGCCGCTTCAAGCGGAAAACCATTTCCAAGAGGTCCTATCACCGGTATCCTGCCACCCTCGCACAGCTTAGAGAATTGCTCCGTTCCCGTATTCCCACCTGTCACACGATAAACCACCCGCAGGCTTTCATTTTCCTTATCAATCTCACAGATACTAATCGGCCTTGGAAGCAGTTTACTACTGTCATTCGTATACATGGATATAAACTGCCCCGGTTTTGCACTCTTAGAAGCCTCCGTCTGAATCCACATACTGAAGATTCCATCCGCAAGCTTTTCCTGTGATATTACGATTGCTGTCTCTTTTTTCCTCTCCGCCATATCCTTCTCCTATAGATTTATCTTAAATTTGTGCCTGCACACTATCGCCTCAGCGCTCCTCTGATATCTGCCGCCATGTCTTCTACAGCCGCCCTGGAAGCTTCCGCAAATGCTTCTTCACCGTACTTCGCATACTTTTCCTGCTTATATGCCGCTATGATTCCCCGTGATGAATTAACAATCGCACCCAGGCCGTCCTCGTTAAAGAAATGTACCAGATCCTTGCCCTGTCCTCCCTGCGCTCCATAACCGGGCACAAGAATATATGCCTTCGGCATAATCTTACGCAGGATCTTTCCCATCTCAGGATAAGTAGCGCCAACCACAGCGCCCACATAACTGTATTCCTCTCCCATATGTTCCTCTCCCCAGGCGGCAACTTTCTCTCCGATTAACTCATACAACGGTCTTCCGTCAATCATCTGATCCTGAAATTCTCCGCTGGATGGATTCGATGTCTTGACCAGGATAAACATACCCTTCTTCTCTTCCTTACAGACTTTTAAGAAAGGATTCACACCATCTGATCCCAGATAAGGATTCACCGTTGCAAAATCTTCATCAAACGGAACATAGGATTGACTTCCTACCTGTACCCTGCCAAGATGTCCTACCGCATAAGCTGCTGAAGTAGATCCTATATCACCACGTTTTATATCTCCGATCACTACCAAACCCTTTTCTTTACAATAGTCTACCGTCTTCTTGAATGCTGCAAGTCCCGGGATGCCGAACTGTTCATACATAGCGATCTGCGGCTTCACTGCCGGAACCAAGTCATATGTCTGATCTACAATTGCCTTATTGAACTGCCAGATAGCTTCTGCCGCGCCTTCAAGTGTCTCCCCATACTCCTCGAAAGCCTTCTTCTGTACGTGTTCCGGCACATAACTAAGCATCGGATCAAGTCCTACTACGATTGGCGCCTCTGTCTTTTTGATATTCTTTACTAATTGATTGATCACTTTATCGTCCTCCTTTATCTCCGTTACTTGAGTTTATCATAGAAAACGCCAAACATCAATAACCACAAGCCCTCATCCCACAGACTATTTCACACAAAATGTTAATTTTCCGGTCCTGACTCCGTACGCTACAATACACATCGTCTCCCTGTACAAGAGTATGCTTTTTCACCATATTTTCATATATTATGAAAAATAATTATTTATTTTATGAAAATATGTTGTATATTCTCATATTTATTGATAAAATTATAACAGATAATTATTAAAACGCACAAAAAAGGAGGAGATTACTATGATGACTGACCGAGTAGCGATGTTAAAAGAAGCATTGCTCCATGTAAAGCCCGGATTAAGCGCAGAACGCGTACTCTTAGCTACAGAAGCTTATAAGAAATATGCAGGCGAACCCATTTATCTTCATAGAGCACATGTACTGGAATATGTACTTGACAATAAGGCTGTTGTAATCCGCGATGGAGAACTTCTTGCCGGCTCTTTAACAGAGAAGCTGCGCGCGGCGGCTATATTCCCTGAATATAACTCAACGAAAATGTGGCTGAGAAAAGAACTCCCGGGAATGAGCACCCGCAAGAGCGACCCTATGGAAATCAGCAAAGAAGATGTCGATAAAGTGCTTGCCTGCTTCGATTACTGGGATGAAAAATCCACAGAAGACATCGTGACAAAAGCTTTCCCTCAATACTACAGAGACTGCGAACGGGTGGGCGTCTTCAAATCCGGTGGAAAAGGATTATGCTCCTCTGCTGTTACCCCGAACTATCTGAAGCTTTTTAAAGAAGGTTTTCAAGGTATGATCAATCGTTGTCAGGCAAATATTGACAAGGTAATCGAAGAAGGCATGACGCTGGATAAGCAGAAAAAAGTCCAGTATTGGCAGGCAGTTATTATTGCCCTGAATGCGGTGATCCGTTATTCCTGCCGCCTTGCCGATGAAGCAGAACATCAGGCGGCAGAATGCAAAGACAACATCCGAAAAGAAGAATTGACAGAACTCGCCCGCATCTGCCGCAAGGTTCCTAAATGCCCGCCGGATACCTTCTATGAGGCAATACAGTTCCAATGGATGACCCAGGTTGTTTGTAATATCGAGGCTTCTTCTTACTCTACTTCCCTGGGACGTATGGATCAGAATTTTATCGAATTCTACAGAAATGACCTGGAAGCCGGACGAATTGACAGAGACCGCGCAATTGAATTAATCAGCTGCCTGTTCATTAAATCAACAACTGTATTCTATATGAATGATGAGTATTACAGCCAGGCGGACGCTGGTTATCCTACATGGCAGATTCTTTCTATCGGTGGTGTTGACTCTGATGGAAATGATGCCTGCAACGAACTGACAGATATTATTCTTGATGTTGCAAGCGACCTGCGTATCGCCCAGCCGGTTGCGCTGAGAGTCACGCCGGACACTCCTGAAGAGATCTGGCATAAGGCAATCTGGATGAATCAGCAGGGCATGGGTAATCCTGCGTTCTATAACGACGTAACAGCCCAGAAGATGGTTATCGAGCAGGGCGCGACAGTAGAAGAAGCCCGTGACTGGGTAATCACAGGATGCGTTGAACCAAAGCCCGGCACCGGTATAGCCGATGGAAGCGCTACCGGCGGAAATATCAATTTCCCGAAGATTCTCGAAGTAACGCTTCATAACGGAACAGATCCTGTAACTGGAATCGAAATCGGACCTAAGACCGGAGATCCCTCCACATGGAAAGATATTGACGATGTTATGTCAGCCTTTGAGAAACAATGTGATTATTTCTGGGATCTGCATATGAGAGCTTACCGCATGACGAATGCGATCCAGGCAACCTATCTTCCTACCATCTACCAGTCAAGCCTGATCGGAGGATGTATTGAAAACGGAGAGTCCTTACAGGAGGGCGGATGTTATAAACCATTTACAAATGTGTTTATCACTGCTCCTTCTACCATCGCCGACTCCATGATGGCAATCAAGTATGCGGTATTTGTAGATAAAATGATTACTATGGAAGAGTTAATTGCCCTTTGTGATAAAAACTTCGAAGGAAATGAAAGAATGAGGCAATATTTGGTCAACCGTCCGCCAAAATTCGGAAATGACAATTCTGAAGCAGACGAACTGATTAATGGTTTCCTTAAAAGATTCTGGGAAAAGGGCAGCCTTAAGATAGACGGACGCCATAATAATGGAAGATTCGCTCTCGGCAATCAGTCACAGACTCACAACGTACCACTGGGACGCTGTGTAGGCGCTACACCTGACGGACGACTGGCATTTACCCCTTTGAGCGACAATGCATCCCCGGCTATGGGACGCGATACAAACGGTCCGACAGCTGCGGCGAATTCCGTTGCCCATCTGCCAAATGAACATTTCCACGGCGGATGTCTGTATAATACTCGTTTTGATCCTCACGGAGTTGCCGGCGAAGACGGAATCAAGATTATGAAGGGTGTCGTGAAGGGATTCTGTGAACAGGGCGGCTATCATCTCCAGATTAATGTTGTCGATGATGCCACTTTACGCAAGGCACAGGAAAAACCAGAGGATTACAGGGATCTGGTTGTCCGTGTAGCCGGATACCTGGCATATTTCACGGAACTTGACCATGAAGTACAGGATGCGATTATTTCCCGTACTGCCCATCTGGCATAACAAACACATTCAAGGAGAATATTATGGCAGAAAAAGCACTCGTTGGAGGTATCCAGAAATTCAGCACCGCAGACGGTCCCGGCATCCGGACCTCTATCTTCTTAAAGGGGTGTCCGTTAAAATGCCGCTGGTGCCATAATCCGGAACTGATTAGTTATAAAAACCAACTTATGTATAGCGCCCAGAAATGCATCGGTGATGCAAATTGTATGAAGGAGTGCCCTGCCGGGGCACTATCCTTCCATGAAGACGGACTACACATTAATAAAGATAAATGCATAGAATGCTTTCATTGTACGGATATCTGCTATGCAGAAGCATTACACAGAGCAGCAAAAGAGATGACCACAGAAGAGATTCTGTTGGAAATCCTGAAAGACAAAGCCTATTATAGCCAGACCGAAGGCGGCATCACAATCAGCGGAGGGGAATGCACTTCCCACCCCGAATTCGTAAAGGAACTTATCTGTCTTACAAAAGCACAGGGAATAGGTGTTGCACTGGATACATGCGGATATTGCAATCAGGAATTACTTCTTGAGCTGGCAGGACAAGTAAATTATATCTTATATGATATAAAAAGTATCGACGACTCTGTCCACAAAGAATATACCGGCGTTTCTAATAAAAAGATTCTTGATAATCTGGACGCAATCTCCAAAAAACCGGAACTCAGGGACAAAGTATGGATTCGTATGCCACTGATTCACGAAGTGAATGATACTCCTGATATCATCGAAACAACAAAAGAATTCCTTGCTGCCCGCAAGTTTAGATTCGCAACTTTGCTGCCATATCATGAGTTAGGTGTAGCAAAATACAGAAGCCTGGGCTCAGAACAGTTTAACTTTGAAGCGCCTCCCGATGAATGGCTGCATGAAATTGCTGACTCATTTACCAAGGCTGGCGTCAAAACAGTCGTATTGGGCGAGGATATCAGATAGGAGAGATATATGGAACAAGTAATTTCTGATTTAAAAATTGAAAAACTCTTTAGTATCAAAGATAAAGTAGTGGTAGTCAGTGGGGTGGGAGGCCTTGGAAGTGTATTGGCAAAAGGTATTGCTGCAAACGGTGCAAAACTGGTTCTTGTTAACAAAAGCCAGCAGCATATGAATGAAGTAGCAGAAGAGGTCAAAAAATATGGCTGCGAATGCGGAACTTATATCCTGGATGTATCCCAAAAGCAACAAGTAGAAGATATTGTGGCAAAAATCGAAAATGATTATGGCCGTATTGATGTGTTAGTACATACTGTTGGAATTGCACCGCTCGGTCCCTCCCTTGACTTTAATGATGACGACATGCGCAGAACTATGGATGTTAATTTTTACGGTACCGTGTATATTAATACCGCAGTCGGAAGAATCATGGCAAAGCAACATTGGGGACGGATTATCAATATCAGCAGTATCGATGCATATACCGTTAATTGTATCGATGATCTTCCCTATTCAGCAAGTAAATCTGCAATGTCCGCATCCACCCGTCATCTGGCAGTAGATCTCGCCCAAAGCGGCGTCACAGTTAATAATATCGCACCCGTGTGGATATGGACACCTATGATGGAACAAAGACCCGGAGATTACATGGTACAAGCGGCAACGACTATCCCTATGGGGCGCTGCTCCTACGGTGAAGATTACCTGGGTATGACCTTATATCTTGCAAGTGAAGCAAGTGCATATGTTACTGGCCAGACATTTCTGGTAGACGGCGGCTGGTCTGTATACAGAGCATTCCAATATAGTGATAGTTAACAGCGTATTATAGGAGATATTTATGGAATCAAAAAGAAAAGTAGAGATAAATAAAAAAGTATTTACACCCGTAGCTGCAGTATTAATTATTTTATTTGCATTCGGCATCTTTTTCAGGGATGCTTTCTGCACATTTTGTACAACAGTACTGAATACTGTCCTCTTGAACTGTAACTGGCTGATTCTGGCAGTCGCAGTTGTATCTGGAATTTTGCTTCTGTATATGGTACTGCATCCGGAATTTGGTAAAAAAATTATTGGAGGCCCTGACGCGAAGCCTGCATATAGTATCTTCACCTGGATCGCCATGGCAATCTGCTCCAGTATCGGAATAGCTATGATGTTTTATGCGGTATCAGAACCATTGGGATATTTCTTTAACCCACCGGCATATCTGGAACTTGCAGGAGAAACTAATCACGCCGCACTTGCTGCGGTAGCACAATCCACCTTACACTGGTCTGTACTTTACTATGCACTGCAGATCTTCTGGGGAATGGTAGTAGTATATCTGTCCATGAATAAAGGGCTGCCTTTCCGTCCCAGTACGGCTCTGTATCCAATACTTAAGAATAAGATATTCGGCTGGCAGGGAACCATGGTAGATGTAATCTCAAGTATCACTCTCATCTGTGGTACGGTTACATGTTTTGGGCTTGGAACCATGCAATTTTCAACAGGTCTTTCTTTTGTAACCGGAATCGAGATTACAGATATGCTGTACGTTATAGTCGTAGCAGTTGTCACTATTATATTTACATTTTCTTCTGCCCGCGGGGTTAAGAAAGGGATGGCAATAATCAGCAATGTGAACACATGGCTGTATATCTTCTTGATAGTGTTCCTTCTGATTGCCGGACCTACAGTAAACTTGTTGGAACTTATCGTTGGAAGTATTGGAGAAACAATCCGAATCTTCCCAAGCGCCATGTTCAATGGTGACTTTCTTGGAACAAATGACGGATTCTCTAACTTCAACACAGCATACTACTTCATCTGGACATTAGCTTTCTCTCCTATTGCAGGTATGTTTTATGCAAAGATAGCACGAGGCCGCACTATCCGTCAGTTCATTATCGTTAACTGGATGGTTCCGTCAGCATTTATCCTGACATGGTTCTCTCTATGGGGTGGAAATGCAATCTGGCAGGATCTTGGTAATGGCGGACAGATTCAGACACTGATAGCCGAATGGGGCGTTCCGGTTGCGAACTTTGCATTATTGGATAACATGCCTCTGGGTAAACTTACTGTTGTCATAACTCTGATTGCCGTTCTAATTGGATTCATCACCATGACAGATGCATTAACAGGTGTTGTTTCATCATTGACAACAAAGAACAGCCGCGCTGAAGAAGCCCCTATTCCTTTAAAATTATTCTGGGGATGCCTGACCGGAGGATTAACACTGATCTGTCTGTTTGTATTAAAGCAGGTCGGCACAAGCGCACTCCAGAGTCTTGCCGTAGGCGCGGGTCTGCTTATCCTGATCATTACGATTGCCGCATGTTTTGGGTCTGTTAAAATCATTAATGGAACAGTTGACGATTATCTGGACAATACAGAAGAAGGAAAGAGAGCAATCGAAATAAGCAAAGCGGAAGAAGCAGAATCTTAATTTCCATGGGAATAAGAGTTAAAAAGGCTCCCATCTTTAAACATAGCATAAGAAGGGAGCCTTTTCTATTCTCCTGTTATTCAGCATTATCCTCAAGAAGCACAGCAAGATTCTGCCGATAAGAATCCCATTTCTTCGGTGCATTACATACATTTAAAAAACGAACCATCTTATTCGTCTTATTAATCCACAGATGGGAATGTTCCGATGGAAAATACAGACAGTCTCCGGGATAAAGCTCGTATTCGATATCATTTAGAAGTACAGTCAGTGTACCTTCCAGTACATATGCGATCTCCTCACCTATATGAGAGTGTGGAGATTTTGCTTTCTTCGCATTACCAGGCAGCAGGTTAACTATTACAGCAGCCATTACGTTATCACCCATGGTAGTGGTAAGATTCTCGACACTCAGCATCTCCTCCTCCACATATCCAATCACACGATCATAGCTGCGGACAATAGACGGTCCTTCGTAAAAATACTCAACAGATACGTCCAATGCCCCGGCGATCTTCTTCAATGCATTCGACGATACGGTAAAATTCTCTCGTTCCAGCTTAGAAAGATAGGAAATTGATAATCCTGTACTCTCACTTAAGTCTTTTAATTTCTTTTTCTGCACTAAACGCAGCTGCCTGATCTTACGCCCGATAATTGTACTCATGATTATTACTCCTGATTATCTATATCTTTTCCGGCACACCAGTTTACTAGTCCCCATATACAACCTTGCCGTCCACCAGTGTATATATAACCTCACCGGTTACTTCATACCCGTCAAACGGTGTATTCTTCCCCTTTGAAACAAAAGTATCTTTATCAATCTTATAAGTTCTTCTCGGATCAAAGATTGTAATATCTGCCGTCTTGCCCTCAGCTATGCTGCCTTTCTCCTTAAGTCCGAGAATCTTCGCTGGATTATAACTCATCTTCTCTACCATATCCATGATACTCAATACACCTGTCTTTACAAGAGATGTATAAGTAAGTGCTGCCGAAGTTTCAAGCCCTACAATCCCGAATACCGCATGCGCCATGGATTTGTCTTTCTCTTCTTTCGCATGTGGCGCGTGGTCCGTAGCGATCACATCCATCACACCCTCTTTCAATCCCTGCCGCAGTGCTTCTACATCTGCCTTACTCCGAAGCGGAGGATTCATCTTATAATTCCCATCATCCTCTTTAATATCATCGGAACTTAAGATAAAATGATGTGGGCACACCTCGCCTGTAACCGGAAGTCCCTCTTCCTTTGCCAGCCGCACCATCTTCACACTGTCCGCTGTTGAACAATGACACAGATGCAGCCTGACTCCCGTTTCTTTCGCAAGCAGAATGTCTCTTGCAACAATAACATCCTCCACAGCGTTTGTAATACCTCTTAATCCAAGGCGTTTCGCGTTCTCGTCTGCATTCATCACACCCTGCTCTACCATTGTCTGATCCTCACAGTGGGCAAATACCGAGATTTTGCTTTCTTTTGCGATTCTCATTCCTTCCCGGTAAAGAGAGGCATTCATCACAGACTTTCCATCCTCGCTTACAGCATGGCAGCCAACTTCTGCCATCCCCTTAATATCCGCCAGTTCTTTTCCTTCCTGTCCCTTCGTTACTGCTCCAAGCTGAATTACATGAACCGGCGACTCTACCTTCGCCCTCTCATGAACACTGGTTACTTTATCCTTGTCATCTATCACCGGTTTCGTATTGGGCATCGCACACACCGTTGTCACGCCGCCTTTTGCAGCCGCCCTTCCTCCGGTCTCAAGAGTCTCTTTATACTCAAGCCCCGGATCTCTCAGATGCACATGAAGATCAATCAGTCCCGGCATAACATAACAGCCCTTTGCATCTATAACACGTTCTGCCTCTACATCCAGCTGCTTATCAATCTTCTCAATCCGGTCACCCTCAATAAGCACATCATGGCATCCGTTTCTCCCCGTTGCCGGATCAACCACATGCCCATTCCTAATTAGTATTGCCATATCCTTATCCCTCCCATACCTTATGAAATATCTTCCTTCACAACCTCCAGAGCCTTATCTAATTGATTGTCTGCATCTGCGTTCTCTTCATCACGCTCATATTCTATCTCAACATCCGGAATAATGCCTGTACCGTTAATATTCCTTCCCTTTGGCGTAAAATACTCCGCAATCGTCAACTTAACGCAGGTACCATCCTTCAAATCAAATATCTGCTGCACCACTCCTTTTCCATAAGACTGAGTTCCGACAATCTTCCCTACTCCATAATCCTGGATAGCCCCCGCATAAATCTCAGACGCGCTGGCGCTGTTTCCATTCATCAATACAGCCATAGGCAGATGAAACTGCTGCTCCTCATCTGATTCCATCTCCTGCCTGTTTCCGTCTTTATCCTCAGTATAGACGATAAGTCCTTCTGGAAGCATCAAATCCAGCATATCACATACCGTACTTAAGTTTCCTCCGGGATTATTCCTAAGGTCCACAACCAATCCTTTCATTCCCTGATTCTCAAGATCAGCCAGTGCTTCTTTATACTGGTCATAAGTCACCAGATCAAACTCCGAGACTGCAATATATCCAATCTTATCCTCTTTCATCTCATATTTTACCGTCTGTGCCTGAATCGTGTTCCTTATCGCAGTCACCGTAACCTCTTCATTATTATCCCCACGATACACAGTAAGATGAACCTCGGTTCCTTTCTCGCCTTTTATATGTGAAACAACCTCAGTCAGATCTTTCCCGGTCACTTCCATATCCTCAACCTTATATAGAATGTCACCATCTTCAAGTCCTGCCTCCATAGCAGGCGAATCTTCATAAATCTGCACCAATGTAACAATACCTGTATCTATATTCTGGCTCAGCACAGCTCCGATTCCATCATATTCCCCTTCTGTAGATTCCATGAGCATCTTCGTCTCATCTTCATCATAATATACGGAATATGGATCATCCAGACCTCCTATAAATCCCTTATAGATACCTTCCTTCAGTTCAGCATCATCCACATCGCCAAGATATTTCTCATTGATCAACTGCCGCAATATGGCTACTTTCTTATCTGTCTTACTGGAATTGTAACTTCCTCCCACACTGCTTCCGCGTGCTCCTAGTCCACAAGACACAATCCCCATAATCAATAATATAGCAAGGGCGCCGCAAAGCGCCCCTTTAACAAAACTTTTCTTATCCTTCATCTGATACCAACCTTTTACCTACAGATAATTACGCGGGTTCGTCGGTGTTCCATTCAACATCACCTGAAAATGAAGGTGTGGTCCTGTTGAATTTCCCGTCGTGCCCACCGCGCCAATATTCTGTCCCTTACTTACTGACTGTCCTGCTCTTACATACATGGCATGACAATGCATATAATAGGTCTGCAGCCCATTTCCATGATTAATTACAATCAGATTACCTGCATTACCGCTATAACTTGCAGAAGTCACCGTACCGGCGGCCGCTGCATAGATTGGCGTCCCCGTCGGTGCTGCAAAGTCCATACCTTTATGGTTCGTGCTTGCTCCTGCGATTGGCTGCGCACGCCATCCAAACTCACTAGAAATATATGTCATTCCAGGACATGGATGTGTGAAAGTACCATTCCCAGAGACTACCGGAGCTCCTGCAGAACCACTTCCGCCTGTCTTTGCGGCAGCTGCAGCGGCCGCCGCTGCAGCTGCTGCCTCCTCCTGCTTACGCCGTGCGGCTTCCGCCGCTTCCTTTAACTGCTTTAACTTCTCCTGTGTTGCTCCCAGATCATCACTAATCTTCTCAATCTCTTCCTTCTTGCTCTCTACAAGTTCATTCAGATTATCCTGCTTGGCAATCAGGTCATTCTGCATAACTTCCAGTTCCTCATACTCTTTCTTAAGAGTTGCTTCCTGATCCTGTACCTGCTTTACAACCTCTTGGAATTGTACCAGCATATTACGATCATACGTAGAAATTGTCGTTATGTACTCTGCATTATTCAGAAATTCCCCAATACTCTTTGACTCGCACAGAATCTCTATAAACTGGGCATTTCCATTCTCATACATGTACTTGATTCTCTTCTTCATACTCTCATATTGGTCGTTCTCATCAACCTTTGCCTGAATCAACTCATCTTCTTTTGCAGTGATCTCAGTTTCTTTCGCATCAATCTTTGCTTTTGTCTCATCCATCTCGGCAACGATGGCATTCAGCTGCTCTTCCAATGAACTCTTCTCATTTTCTGCAGCCTGTTTCTTCTTCTCCAGTTCTTCTGCCTGTTTCTCCGTCTCGCTAATCTCCGAAGCATGTGCCTGCAACGTCATTCCAAGGCAAAGCGTCATTACCAACAAAAGGCTGATTGCCCTTTTTCTTAGTAGCATATGTACCCTCCAACTATATTATACTTTAGGTATCAAAAAGTATTACGGATTATTCCGTGCCTTGTGGCACTCCCACAATCCTGCCCCTCCATTCGGAATCCGTTGGGATATTCCTCACTTCTTCCTCATGAAGGGGCGCGTCCCAAGGTCAAGTTCCCACTTACGTGCAGGCACGACGTGTGAATTGACCTTTTGACGCTGTAATCATCATATTATACCTTCAAATGCTTCCGAATCGTAAAGAAGCTTCCTACAAAACCAATTCCAACACCAAGCCCTATTCCTACCGGAAGCAGCGTCTTATAGACGTCCAACACTGGAAGGAAATCCATAATATTATTCAAAAGACTGAATTTTGACATAATATACGAAACAGCCTTGTCATACATGAAATACAACAATACAAGCGGGATCAGCGCGCCCACTACTCCGATCAGAAGACCTTCAATCACGAACGGCGCACGGACAAACCCGTCCTTTGCACCTATGTATTTCATAATCGCAATCTCTTCACGTCTTACCGTAATACCCATTGTGACCGTGTTGCTAATAAGGAAAATGGACACACCCAGCAGAATTGCGATAATTGTCACAGACACATATCCTACCAGTTTATTCACACTCGTCAATGTCTTGGCAACGATATCTGACTTATTAACCTTGCGCACACCATTCAGGCTCTGTGCAAATTCTACCACACTCTTCTGCTTGGACACATCTGCCATATATACTTCATAGTTGTCAGAGTTTCCCAGCGGATTATCCGTCTTGAATCCGTCGGCAAGCTCCCCTGATTCTCCAAAATAATCATCTTTGAAACTTTCCCATGCATCTTCCGCACTGACATACTTTACTTCCAGAACTCCGTCTGCCTGTGCAAGCTGTTCACCAATGCTGTCCTTTGCAGCCTGTGTCATCTCCTCATCAAAGAACACCGTAATGGCAACACCTTCTTCTGCTTTCTCTACAATATAACTAAAATTCACCACAATAGAATAGAAAAGCCCGAACAAGAAGATACATGCCGCCATGGTCGCTATAGACGCCATGGAGAACATCTTATTTCTTCCAATGTTCTTAACCCCTTGCTTCATTGAATAGCCAAATGTACTAATTCTCATTCTTATACCCACCTTTTTTCTCGTCGCTTACGATGACTCCCTTCTTCATCGTAACAACCCGCTTCTTCATTGCGTTTACAATCTCCTGGTTATGTGTAACAACCAGTACTGTCGTTCCTCTGTCATTCGCCTCCTCCAGAAGCTTCATGATTTCCCATGAATTCGTCGGATCCAAGTTACCTGTCGGTTCATCTGCCAGCAGGATTGCCGGCTCATTTACAATTGCCCTTGCAATAGCAACCCTCTGCTGCTCACCACCTGACAATTCCTTGGGGAATGACTTATATTTCTGTGCAAGGCCTACCAGAGACAATGCAGCCGGAACCTTCTTCTTGATAATCCTGGTCGGCGTCTCTGTTACACGCTGTGCAAATGCAATATTATCATAAATATTTCTGTCCTTAAGCAGTCGGAAATCCTGGAATACAACTCCGATACCTCTGCGGTACATCGGAATCTTCCTATGTTTCATCCGGTTTAAATTCTGCCCATTCACAATAATCGTCCCTGACGTAGGATCTAACTCCTTCATAATCAGATGAATCAGTGTAGACTTTCCAGAGCCGCTGTCTCCTACGATAAACACAAACTCGCCCTGATCAATCTTAAGATTAATCCCATTCAGGGCTGCAACCCCTTTCGAGTACTCTTTTGTTACTTCTTTTAATTCAATCATACTTTCCTCCTGATTATTAATACTCCATTGATTCCATATACTTCATATATCTTACAACCATAAGTGCAATCTTAAAAGTAATGGCATCCTCAAACACACGAAGGTCAAGACCAGTGCTCTTCTGCAGCTTATCCAACCGGTATACCAGTGTATTCCGGTGTATATACAATTGTCTGGATGTCTCAGATACGTTCAGATTATTCTCAAAGAACTTATTGATCGTAGTCAATGTCTCTTCATCAAAATCATCTGGCGATTTCCCCTCAAAAATCTCACGTATGAACATCTTACACAACGGAATTGGCAGCTGATAAATCAGACGCCCGATTCCCAGCGTGCTGTATGCAATCACATTCCTCTCTCCAAAGAAAATCTTCCCTACATCCAGGGCAAGCTTCGCTTCTTTGTAGGATTTGGATACTTCCTTGATATCATTAACAACCGTACCGTAGGCAATCAGCGCATCCTCTTCCCCGTCTTCTTCCAAAAGCGCATACATATTATGAGCAGTCTTATCCAACTCTGCATATCCGTCTGTTGGTTCTAATTCCTTTACAACAATAATATTCTTCTCATCAACAGCCGTAACAAAGTCCTTAGACCGGTTGCCCAGAAGATTACGCACATTATCAAGGGCATTGCTGTCCTTCTCGTGTTGTGTCTCTATAATAAAGATAACACGTCTTACCTCTGTGTCAATATGTAATTTTTTAGCCCGGTTGTAGATATCTACCAGAAGCAGGTTATCCAGCAACAGATTCTTGATAAAATTATCCTTATCAAACCGCTCTTTATAAGCTGTTAAAAGGTTCTGTATCTGAAAAACTACAATCTTCCCCACCATATAGACATCATCACTCCCGCCATTAGCAAGAAGGACATATTCCAACTGGTGTTCATCAAAAATCTTAAAAAACTGATTCCCACGCACAACCTGGCTGTCTGCAGGGGATTCAACGAATGAGACCACCTCTTCTTCATAATTCTCCTGCTCTATAAATGTGCTTGCAAGAGATTTACCGTCTGTATCCATCACACAAAAATCAATCCGTGTAATTCCTTTCAATCCCTCGATTGTATTTTGAAGTATTTGATTAGATATCATATTCTATATCCTCCCCTCATTTCAAT
>CANSLW010000013.1 GCA_947647815.1 uncultured Dorea sp.
GAAGGAGCAGACGCTGGAGTGTCAGAGACAGAGAAGGAGATATCATATCTGTCTCATCCGGATAAATATAATAATCGGATTAATATTGCCATCGGCCGTCTCTATGGAGCGAGCGGAAGAAAGATTGCAGAGGCGCTTGCCAAAGAACTTAAGTGCCGCGTATACGACCGGCAGATTATCTGTATGCTTGGCGAAGAGTTTGGAATGGAGTCTACAGAGATTGGGAACCTGCAGAAATATCTGGATTCCTATAATGAGAATCAGGCTCTGACATTTTCCCCATATTCTATGCCAGGGGCGGGAGTTGTGGAAGATGTTGCAGACAGCAGAGTGTTCGAAGAACAGAGTAAACTTATACTTAAGCTTGCAAAGACAGCTCCCGGAATCTTCCTTGGACGTTGTGCGAATTTTGTGTTGGCAGAAATGGAGCATACGTATTCGTTCTTTATCTATGCGGATGATGAATATAGGGAAAGAGAAGGACAGGAATATTATCAGGGACAGACGCTTGCTGAACTTAAGAAACGGGACGAGAAGAGGAATGAATATTATCTTCAGTTCACCGGTACAAAGAGGGATGATCCAAAATGTTACGATATGGTGATTAATGTCGGGAAGACCGGTGTTAACGGCGCTGTACAGATGATTCTGGATTATGTAGAGAAAAAAGAAGAAGGTTAGAATAAACGGGAGCATCGTAAAAACACTCTCATTTTGTGCCGAAGAAGCTGTCGGTTTCCCGACAGCTTCTTTGTCAGTGGTTTTCTACTGTGTTACAAAAGCCTTGAGCAGATGATATGTATTCATCACTCCATCTGTATGTGAGCGTTCGTAATTATGGGAAGCATATACTCCGGCTCCGATAAGTCCGTGACGGATATCGTATCCTGCCTTGAGAGCAGCGCCTACATCAGATGAATAATGAGGATAGATATCTACAGCGTAATCAAGCCCGTATTCTTTTGCAATTGAGATTAACTGGGTTGTGAGGTTATAATCATAAGGGCCGCCGGAATCTTTAGAACAGATGGATACCATACGTTCTGTACATTCCAGGTCATTGCCGACGCAACCCATATCGACAGAGATCATTTCTGCTGTATCAGAAGGAATGAAAGAGGCTCCATGCCCGACTTCCTCGTAAGTAGTGAATATCAGGGAAAGCTTTCGGGTAAGGGAGATTCCTTCTTCTTTTACTGCTTTGGCAAGGCCGAGCAGAATAGCGGCAGAAAGTTTATCGTCCAGAAAACGACTCTTGATATATCCGCTTTTGGTGATAACAGTACGGGGATCCATTGCAATAAAATCTCCGTTCTGGATTCCGAGTTTCCTGACCTCTTCTTTGGAATGTACATTCTCATCCAGCAGAATCTCCATATTTTCTTCTGTCTTTGATTTCTTTTCGTCTGCGACATGTGCGGAAGGTTCGGCATTTAACACTACGCCGGTATAAACTCTGCCGTCTCTGGTATGGATCGTACAGTTTTCACCGTCGCAGGTATCCCATTGATGTCCGCCGACAGTAGTAGGGCGTAGGCGCCCGTTATCCTTGATACCTCTGACCATAGCTCCCAGGGTATCCAGATGGGCGGCAAGAACAAGGGGATTGCCTTCTCCGCCCAGTACGACGTTGACATTCCCTTTGTTGGATAATTCCGGCTGATAGCCCATGGCATGCAATTGTTCTGATACATATGCAGCAACTTTTCCGGTATACCCGGTTGGGCTTGGAATAGAAGTAAGCGCTGAAAGCTGGTCTAAAATATAGCTTATCATATAAAACCTCCTTTATCATAAAATGTTGATTGATATTATAGTGTTTACTATAATAATATTAAAAAATGGAATATGCAAGAGTTGTTGCGAAATTTTTAAATAAATAGTATACTTTTTATAATGCTTAAGAGTAATTGCAATAATACAGGACGGAATAGAACTATGAATAAGGATATTATGATGCGCATAGAGGAATATTATCCATCTATGACCAGAAAACAGAAACAAGTCGTTGGTTATATGAAGGAAAATATCGACACGATGGCTTTTATTACATTAAAGGAGATGAGTAAGGAGCTGGGAGTGACAGAGATTACGATTCTCAATACGTGTAAGGTGCTTGGATATAACAGCTTTAATGAAGTGAAGTATGAGATCCGGAAGTATATCAATATTAACCGCCGGATAGGTCTGTATCAGCAGAATGATTATTTTAACACTGCGCTTCCTGAATATGAACTCAGCGATAAGGAACGTCTTCTGACTGAGATCTGCATGGAGGAGAGAGGCCTTCTGGATGAGTATACAAGGAATTTTGACAGCCGTCATATTATGAAGACAGCGCGGCTTTTTTTTGAGTATCCCAAGATTATATTGTGCGGAAGAGGGATGTCTTACATTGTATGCCAGTGGTTTGCGGCTGACCTTGCCGGAGCGCAGATTTCGGCCATGATTGTGAATACGGAATTGAATGATAGTGTATTTTTATCACTTCCTGCATTTGGTCCGGACACCCTGCTGGTGGCAGTTTCTTTCCCGGATTATTATTATATGACAGATCAGGTGGCAAGGTACGCGAAGAAGAAGGGGGCGAAGGTGATCGGTATTACGGACAGTCCGGCTGCAGAGATTGCAAAGTGTGCGGATGAGCTTCTTACTATTCGCAGCACGACAAGGATGTGTCTAAATACGGCGTCTGCGCCGATGGCTCTGATCAATCTCCTGGTGTCGGCGATTAAAATAGAAGGGGATATGGAAGCAGGGGTTATCGGGAAGGAGTTTGGGAAACTATTTTAGCAGATAGGCGAAAGAATGGCTTTACACTTTTGATTTTTGGTAAAATATAATAAATACTATAATATAAAATATGCAACTTCCACAAAGTTGCATATTTTTTTGAATATGTATATTCAAAAACTGTAGTATTTGCTATAATAGACAAAAGACATAATTAAGTATCAGTAATATATATGTCTAATAAATCAAAAGAATAAGGAGGTCATTTATGAAAAAGAAATTGGTTGCATCACTGCTTGTGGCGGTAATGACGTTATCGCTTTCGGCATGTGGCGGAAAAGGTGATGGAGGATCAAAAAGTTCTGGAGGATCCGGAGGAGGAGAGCAGTATTATAATGGGTATCTTCAGACAGAGCCATCTACACTTGACTCTATTAAGGGAAATGACAACTACAGCAGGGGACTCCTGATTAATACAATGGAGCCTCTGACACGTCTGGTTGAGAAGGACGGAGAACAGGTAAGAGAAGCGGCGGGCGCTGAGAGTTGGGAGTCCAATGAGGACGGTACGGTATGGACTTTTAAGATTCGTGATAACAAGTGGTCTGACGGACAGGAAGTAACGGCGGCAGATTATGCTTACGGTATTACACAGACATTGAATCCGGATGCAGGTTCTCCGAACTCATTTTTTACATCCAGTTTCATTAAGAATGGTTCTAAAGTAGTGAATGGAGAGGCGTCTGTTGACGAGCTTGGTGTAAAGGTAATTGATGATAAGACTTTGGAGATTACACTGGAAGCTCCGACTCCTTATTTTATGTCTCTGACTGATACGAGGGCATGCTATCCGGTACGTCAGGATATTGCTGAGAAATATGGCGAGACTTATGGTTCGGAAGCAGAGAATTTTGTAGGCAACGGACCTTTTAAGATTGAGAGCTGGGTACATAACTCTGAGATTAAGCTTGTGAAGAATGAAAATTACTGGGATGCAGAGAATGTAAAATTAGACAGAATTAATTATGCGATCATCAATGACGAGACGGCGGTCTTCAATTCCTTTGACAGTGGACAGTTAGATTCCTGTTCTACCGGTACAGAGGAATGGGTGAACCGGTTTGATAAAAAAGAAGGTGTTGACAGAGTGGATGCAGTCATCCCTTCTATGCGGTTTGATTTCTTCAATGTCAATGATGAATTATTCAGCAACCTGAATATCCGCAAGGCATTTGTTCTGGCGGTTGACAGAGAAGATATGGCGAAGACTATTTATCAGGATATGCATATTCCGGCATACTGGTGGGTGCCGCAGGCAGTTTCTACCGGAGAGCTTGGCGATTATCGTGAGCAGGTAGAGGGACCGCTTGAGAAGATGGCTAAGGAAGAAGATGCGAAAGAACTGCTTTTGAAGGGAATGGATGAACTGGGACTGGGAAGCGACCCGTCTAAGCTCACGGTAAAATATTCTATGAGTGCGACAACACAGTGGGCGCGGAATTATGGTGAATACGTTCAGCAGAAATACAAAGAGATCCTGGGCGTTAATATCGAGCTTGATTTTAATGAGTGGACGACATTCCAGCAGAAGACCAACAGCGGTGAATATCAGATGGGTAACATGATCTGGAGTACAGATTATGACGATCCGATGTCTATGATCTCCTTATTTACGACAGAAAATTCAAGCAATATTCCGACTGGATGGTCAAATGAGGAATTTGATGCATTGATTGACCAGGCTGGAAAAGAAATGGACGAGACGAAGAGAGTGGAGCTTTATGCCCAGGCAGAACAAATATTGTTTGACGAAGGGTGCAACATTTGTCCATTGGTTAATGAGATGCAGCATGTATTCCGTTACAGCTATGTAAAGAACGTGGATGAGAAGTTTACGTCAACATCTGGATTGAAGTACGTATATATTGAAGGAAGATAGGTAGCATGAAGATACCGTCGCCTGCTTCCAGGCAATGGTATCTTCTTTCTGTATTATACCTTATTGGGAGGTATACCCTGATGGACGAAACTAAGAAGGGAAAGGGAGAAATAATATGGCAAAATTTATTGCAAAACGTATCGGGTATATGTTGCTTACTCTGTTTATTGTTATTACGGCAACTTTCTTTCTGATGCACAGTATCCCTGGAGATCCGCTTGCGCATATGGCAAGGAATCTTCCGGAACAGACGAGAGAGAATTATTATGAGAAATACGGACTGGATAAATCCACTCCGGAACAGTACGTGATCTTTATGAAGAATCTGCTTACAAAAGGCGAGATGGGAGAATCTTTAAGGTATCCGGGCCGGGAGGTTACGGATACATTGATGACGAATTCGGCGGTATCGGCAAAGCCCGGCGGACTGGCGCTTGTTGTAGGTATTGTCATCGGTATCCTGTTGGGGATTGTCGCAGCTTTGAATAAGAATAAATGGCCGGATTATATTGTCATGTTCATAGCTATACTAGGTATTACAGTGCCTGTCTTTGTCCTTGCATCCGTGCTCCAGTATATCTTCAGTGTGAAGCTGATGGTGCTTCCGACAACGGGATGGGGAAGCTGGAAGAATGTTGTGCTTCCGATTATCGTACTGAGTTTCGGAACGATAGCGACTTATGCCCGTTATGTCAAATCTAACATGTTAGATGTAATGGGGCAGGATTATATTCTTACGGCAGAAGCGAAGGGGGTCAGCCGGTTTAATGTAGTAAAGAAGCATGTCCTTAAGAATGCCTTTCTCCCCTGTATGACACTTTTAGTAGGTCAGGTATCCGGTATCTTCACAGGTTCTTTCGTGGTGGAGAAGATCTTCGGTATCCCGGGATTGGGTTTCTACTATATCAATTCTATTAACGACAGAGATTATACGATGATTATCGGTACGACAATCTTTGCTGCGGCGTTGTTCGTATTCGTTCAGCTTGTAGTAGATATTGCGTATAGTCTCATGGACCCGAGAATTCGTGTGAAGTAGGAGGAAGAGCATATGTTAGTGAACCATAATGTGACAGAGATGATGGAAGATATACCTGACGAAATGTTTAAGATCGTCGGGATTGACAAAGATGCAGAAGCTCCGTCCAGGCCAAGGATCGGGTACTGGAGGGATGCGTGGAGAAGACTTCGGGAGAACAAGGTTGCATTCGTAGCATTGATCATCCTTTTGATCCTGATTTTCTTCATTATCTTTGGACCTGCAATCAGCGGTTATGAGTTTGAACAGATTGATTCAGATGCAATTAACAAAGGACCATGTGCCGAGCATTGGTTCGGAACAGATGATCTTGGAAGAGACCTTTTTGCCAGAGTATGGCAGGCTGGACGTGTATCGATTATTATCGGTATCTTGGGCGCCGTGATTGCCAGTGTCGTGGGAAGTATCTACGGTGGTATCGCTGCGTACTTTGGCGGGGTAGTAGATGATATTATGATGCGTATCGTCGAGGTGCTTCTTAGTATTCCTTACCTGATCATTGTTATTCTGATCTCCGTTATCACAGACAGTAAAAGCCTGGGAACTATGCTGGTGGCGCTGACGCTGACCGGCTGGTGCGGAATCGCAAGGCTTGTACGCGGGCAGATGCTGCAGCTGAAGTCTCAGGAATATGTGCTTGCGGCAAATGCCCTTGGTGTTGCGCCGATTAAGATTATATTGAAGCATATGATTCCGAATACAATAGGAATGATTATTGTTGCTATTACCTTTGACATTCCAGGTTATATTTTTTCAGAAGCATTCTTAAGTTATGTAGGACTTGGGATTCAGCCGCCGTCAACAAGCTGGGGAGCGCTTGCTTCAGCGGCCCAGCAGAACTTCATGTTCTATCCATATCAACTGTTGTTCCCGGCGCTGATGATCGCTCTTACTATGTTGTCGTTTACGCTGCTTGGCGACGGCCTTAGAGATGCACTGGACCCGAAATTACGTAAATAGGAGAGACGGATATGGAAAAAATATTAGAAGTTGATAATTTGAATGTTTCCTTTAATACATATGCCGGAGAGGTAAAGGCAGTGCGCGGTGTAAGCTTTGAACTTCATAAAGGCGAGACGCTTGCATTCGTAGGAGAGTCGGGATGCGGGAAGACGGTGACGGCGAAGTCTGTTCTTCGTCTGCTAAAACCTCCGTTCGCAGTAATCAAGCCGGAATCAAAGATTGTCTGTAATGGAAAAGATGTATTAAAGATGAGTGATAAAGAACTCTGTGAGTTCCGCGGGGACGAAGTGGGGATGATTTTTCAGGATCCTATGACCTCCCTGAATCCGACTATGACCGTAGGAAATCAGATTGTGGAGAGTCTGATGATTCATAAGAAGCTGGATAAGAAGGCTGCCAGAGAAGAAGCCGTTAATATGCTGAAGATGGTCAATATCCCCAGCCCGGAGAAGCGGATTGATAACTATCCGCACGAGATGTCCGGAGGTATGCGCCAGAGAGTGATGATTGCCATTGCCCTGGCATGCAATCCGAATGTATTGATTGCAGATGAACCGACAACGGCTCTTGATGTGACGATTCAGGCACAGATTATGGATTTGATGATGGAACTGAAGAATAAGATGAATACGGCGATCATCCTGGTTACCCATGATCTTGGCGTTGTGGCAAATTTTGCTGACCGTATCCAGGTTATGTATGCCGGTGAGGTAGTGGAGAGAGGAACAACGAAGGAGATATTTAATGAGAGTAAGCATCCGTATACATGGGCGCTGCTCAGATCGGTTCCAAGGCTTGGAAATGAGTCGAAGGAAGAACTGTACGCGCTTGGCGGGACACCGCCGGATCTGTTGCTGCCGTTGAATCATTGTCCGTTTGCTGACAGATGTGAATATTGTATGCCTATCTGTAAAGAGCGCAAACCCCAGGAAACAGTCTTAAGTGATACGCACAAGGTATCCTGCTGGCTTATGCATAAGAAAGCTCCGAAGGTAGAGTCGTTTTATGATAGGAGGGATAAGTAATGGGCGAATATATTGTAGAGGCGAAAAACCTGTGTAAATATTTTAAGGCGGGGAAAAATCAAGTTCTGAAAGCGGTTGACGGTGTCAATATCCAGATGAAGAAGGGAGAGACACTGGGACTGGTGGGAGAGTCAGGCTGCGGAAAGACGACTTGCGGACGTACACTTGTGAAACTATATGATGCAACGAGCGGTACGGTTCTGTTTGAAGGGAAAGATGTTTCCAAGTTAAAGGGGAAGGAATTACTCGGTTTCCGTAAGGATGCCCAGATTATTTTCCAGGATCCTTATGCGTCTCTTGATCCTCGTATGACTATCGGTGAGATTATTACAGAAGGAATGAATGTGCATTTTCACATGTCTGAAAAGGAAAAAGAAGAGAGGGTAAATGATCTTCTTCACAAGGTAGGATTAAATGCAGAATATGCCAACCGTTTTGCCCATGAATTGTCCGGCGGACAGAGACAGCGGGTGGGAATTGCCAGAGCACTTGCGGTGGAGCCGAAGTTTATCGTCTGCGACGAGCCGATTTCAGCTCTTGACGTGTCTATTCAGGCGCAGATTGTCAATCTGCTGATTAAGCTGCAGAGAGAGATGGGGCTTACGTATCTGTTTATTTCCCACGATCTGTCTATGGTAAAGCATATTTCTGACAGAGTAGGCGTTATGTATCTGGGTTCAATGGTGGAACTTGCAAGCAATCATGCGTTGTATGACCATCCGATCCATCCGTATACACAGGCGCTGATTTCTGCGATTCCAGAGGCAGATCTGGATGAGGAAGAAGGAAAGACGCGGGTACATCTGGAAGGCGAAGTGCCAAGTCCGATCAATCCTCCTGCAGGATGCCGTTTCAAGGGCAGGTGCAAATATGCGAAGGAAATCTGTGGGCTGGAGATGCCGGAGTTAAAGGAGATAGAGCCGAATCATTTTGTTGCCTGTCATATGTGCGGAAATAAAGAATGGCAGGAAGCAAAATAATTATTACAGGAGTATAGGAGTAATGTAAGATGCTTAAGAAGTCGTTCATAGGGAAGATGCTGGATTATGCCGTTTCCTGTGGGGCTGATTATGCGGAGGTATTCTTTGAGGATGTGGAGCGGACGGAGATAAATCTTGTGGATATGCAGGTGACAGGATGTGCCTGCGGACGGGAGAGCGGAATTGGAGTCCGTGTGTTTTGGGGATTAGAAAGCAGATATCTGTATAGTGCAGATACGACAGAAGAGAAGGTACTAAAGCTTTTGAAAGAGCACCTGGATACGAGAGGCGTTTTCGGTAAGAGGACGCCTCTTTCCAAAGTTTCTCCGCATGGAATTGTCATACCGGGAAGGTATCCCCGGGAGACAGAGCTTAAGAAAAAAATCAGTTTTCTCAGAGAAGGAATCAGCGCGGGAAAGAGCGAAGAAAACTGTATCGTACAGGGACGTGCCCGCTGCACGGATACAGATCAGCGGGTGCAGATTGCGAATACGGAAGGAGTATATGCAGAAGACCGCCGTGTACGTACCAGGGTTCGTTTTACCATGGTTGCCGCAGATGAAGGTTATGAAAGCAGACAGACAGGATATGCCGGGCCGGGGGTTATGGGAGGCCCGGAATTTCTGGAATCAGACATATTAATAGATCGTGTAAGAGAGGCTGCAGGGAGTGCGAAGAGGATGCTGGGAGCGCAGCCTTGTCCGGTAGGACGAATGCCGGTCATTATTGCAAATGGCTTTGGCGGATTGTTCTTCCATGAAGCGTGCGGGCATTCTTTGGAAGGAAGCTCTGTAGCAAATGGATGCTCAGAATTCGCGGACAAACTGGGGGAGAAGATTGCATCGGAGAAAGTGACGCTCGTCGATGATGGTTCGATTGCCGGAGAATGGGGTTCGTTGGGGATTGACGACGAGGGTATCCTGACAAGGAAAAATGTACTGATTAAAGACGGTGTTTTGAAGAGTTACCTGCTGGATCGTCTGAGCGCCAAAAGGATGGGGCTTGCGCCAACAGGATCTTCGAGGCGGGAGAATTACCGGTTTGCACCGGTATCCCGTATGACGAATACCTATATTGCCCCGGGCACAGACCGGTTTGAAGATATGGTTGGATCGGTTGAGAGAGGATTGTTCGTGAAGGATATCAATGCCGGTTCTGTTGATCCTGTGACGGGAGAATTTAATTTCAATACAGGAGAGACGTACCTGATTGAAAAGGGGAAGATTACAGTGCCGCTTATGAGTGCAACTCTGATTGGTACAGGAAGAGAGATTCTGCCGAAGGTAGATATGGTGTCTGACGATTTTGCGTTGGGGCAAGGATACTGCTATGCGGGAAGCGGACAGATTCCAATAGGCGCCGGACAGCCGGCAGTCCGGATTACAGAGATGACGGTAGGAGGAAAAGAATTATGACGGATGCCTGGGAGGATCCGAAGATTATAGGTTTTGTAGAATGGCTTAAGAAGCAGGGATTTTCCAGAATAAGAATTTTCATTAATTCCCGCAAGACGCTGCGCCTTGCAGTGCAGCATCAGGTTCTTAAACATTATGAATATGGCAGTACGGATATGTATAATGTGGAAGCAATGTGGGCGGGAAAATACTGTTGTATATATACCAGCTCTTTAGAAGAGGATGCCGGACTTGCACACAAGCTTAAAGAGACGGCAGGAGTATTTCAAAGTAGAGAAATCCCGGTGAGTATCAATGAAAGCAGAGACTTTCGAGGGCAGAGATGGCGGGAGATTAATAAGGAAGTGGTATTGGAAAGCTTAAAAATGGCGGAACACGAAGCTCTTGCCTGTGAGAAGGCGTTTTTTGTAGAAATATGTGAATATCAGCAGTATGAAGAAACGATTACTATTCTTGATGAACATATGAATTTTCTTACAGATGATGATGGAGACTGTACTTTTACAATCAGAGTAGTGGCAAAAGATAGGGATTCTGTAGCGGCGGTAACTAAACTGAGTATTGTAGATGCCTCAGAACAGGCAGATTTCCAAAAGAGAGCCTGTGAGTTGGCGAGGCGTACGGCAAAGCATGCCAGATTCGGGCTTCATGCCAGAAGGCTGCCTTCCGGCAATTATCCGATTGTACTAGAAAATGGTGTGATGGCGGAATTCACAGGGCATTATCTTCCCATGTTCTACGGCGAGAATATCAGGCATCATACCAGTGCTCTGGCAGGAAAAGAGAGACAACAGGTGGGATGTACATTGCTGCGGTTTGAAGAGGATCCGTTCAGCGTCAGCGGAACCTGCAGACGCAGGATAGATGACGAGGGAATGACGGTTTCTAAAAAGACACTTCTGAGAAACGGCGTATTTGAAAATATCTTGTATAATAAAAAGAGTGCAGGCGAAGCAGGCGCTGAGAGCACAGGGAACGGATTTAAAACGAATATAACCGGGGATATCGGGACGGGCGCGACGAATGTAGTTCTTTCATCAGAGGGAGAGGTTTTTTCGCGGAAAGAGATGATAGAAGCGTCTGAAGGCGGTATCTATATTACCAGGATTGAGGGTATGTTCGCGGGAGCTGATCCGGAGAGTGGTAATTTTTCATTGTTGGCCAGTGGAAACCGGATTGCAGATGGCAGAGTAAGTAATGCTGTCCATCAGTTTACCATATCAGGAAATATCTGTGAATTATGGAGAGATATCGAGATGATAGGGGACGATCCTATATACCGGATGACGGAGGGGGCATGTGCAGTGAGTCCGTCGGTGAAGATAAAGAGTCTTATGGTGTCTGGGGAATGATGTATGCTAGTGTACTGACACGTTTATAATTTGACTAACTGAACAGCCTATATCGCCATCTACTGCGCCTACTTCAATCGACGTAGCCACCGCTGCGCCTCATTCAGCCGCCTTGCAGAATGACGATATATTCTGCCCAGTTAGTTCAAATATAAACGTGTCAGTACACTAGAAATATTGTTATTACAATGCGGCTTCTGATGTTTTGCGATAGATAAAGGGAAGAATATCGTTGATAAGAAGCAGGCAGGTGAGTAGTTCGCCAGCCTGCTTCTCTGCTCTGTTTTGGGACTATCTATTTCCCAACAGCCCCTTATCTGATTTACAGACTGATAGTCTGCTTCAGTGCTTCTATGGATGTCAGGACGCCGGCCTCCGTGCTCATGGTCAGATCTTCCATCTCTAAGGAAACATATCCGTTATATCCCATCATGCGGCATACAGAGAAGAATTCCTTCCACCACTGCAGGTCTTTTCCGCAGCCTACGGCTACATAATTCCAAGTGCGGTCAGCGACCTCCGTGACTGCTTTCCATTCAGGAAGACCATTGATGTCAGCGAGTCCCCGTTCGATTCTGGCATCTTTGCCGTGCACATGATAGATGGCGCCTTTTAATGCTCTGGCGGATGCAATGGGATCAGCGCCCAGTGCAATCAGATGTGAGGGATCCAGATTGATT
Source organism: uncultured Dorea sp. (assembly GCA_947647815.1). Lineage (GTDB taxonomy): Bacteria > Bacillota > Clostridia > Lachnospirales > Lachnospiraceae > Sporofaciens. The sequence continues at coordinate 12,127 of CANSLW010000013.1, forward strand.
CCGATTATAGGATCAACTGCATTTCTCAAAGTCCAGAGTGTCTCCGGGTTGTATACCATCTGGCAGGGGAATTCTTCTATAGCTATCTGTTCGATGCCATATTTCTTACAATGTTCTACGAATTCTTTCCACCATGCAATGGTCGTTTTCCATTGATATTCTACAGTTGGCTGCATATATGCGGTCATGGTGACACTGGAAGTGATCCAGTTCGGCGTGGTATCGTGTTCGTTGCCGGCGGGAAGTCCTGACATGCAGACGATCTTCTTCACACCTAATCTGCTGGCAAGTATGACACAATCATACATAGAGTCAGAATATTCTTTTCCAAGTTCACAAGGCCAGAGCTGATTGCAGGAAGTGTTGAGCGCTGATATCTCCATACCGCGTTTCTCAAGTTCCGCTTTATAGGCGGTCAGTTTGCTGTCATCTGCAAGCAGTTCTTTCGTAGGGCAGTGTGTTCTGGCGCCCCATCCGCCGGCAGTCATTTCCACAGCGTCGATTCCAAGGGATTTTACCTTATCCAACATTTCTGTATAGCTTAAATCTGCAAATACATCCGTACAAATAGAAAGTTTCATAATCGTTTTCCTCCGTGTTTTTCTTATTTTTTATAAAAATCTGGCATCTCATCATATTCAATAGTTACGATTGTCTGTGTATCGCGGGCTTTTGACGCTGCTTTTGCCGTCACCTGTCCCACATAGCCGTCCCAAGCTCCGGGACCGTCAACCCGTCCTGCATGGCAGGCATTGATCCATTCCTGGAATTCGATATTGTATGCATCAACAAAGCGTTCGGACCAATCGTGGCAGATTGGAGTGATGCGGGAATCACAGCTTCTTATCATGGCATTGGCAGGCTCTGGAAGATTTAAGGCTCCTTCCTCACAGACAACCTCGCATTTGATATCGTATCCGTAACGGCAGTTTACAAAAGATTCCACGTCGATGCGCACGCCGGATTCTGTGGTCAGGTACATGATCTGTGGATCGCGGAGGTCTCCTTCGGCATTGTGGGTTGTCTTGGGAAATACTACTTCGGCCGTCTTATAGTTCTCGCCCAGCAGCCAACGCAGAACGTCAATCTCATGGATCATGGAGTTCTCGACTGGCATGGATGTAGTGAATCCCGGCGCGTCGTAATTCCGATGCGCGCAGTGCAGCATGAGGGGCAGTCCATATTTTCCGGAATCTATCAGTGCTTTCAACTGACGATAGCCAGGATCGTAGCGGCGCATGAATCCTACTTGAACCAGTTGTTTTCCTTTTGCAATCTCTGCCTCTACAATACGCTTGCAGGCATCTGCCTCCGGAGCCAGAGGTTTTTCGCAGAAGACGTATTTCCCTGCTTTGATGGCTGCTGTAACGTACTGTTCGTGGAAGGGATCAAGAGTTGTGACGATCACTGCGTCAACCGTATCAGAGGCAATCATCTCTTCTCCGTTGTCGTACGCCTGAATGCCGTATTTTTCGGCTACAGATTTGCAGAAATCAATATTTACATCTGCACATGCGATAACTTTTGCGCCCTGAAGTTTCGTATTGATCCGCTCGATATGTGAACGGCCGATTGCTCCTGTTCCTACTAGTCCGATTCGTAATTCTTTCATGTTTTTCTTCTCCTTTATTCTTTTTATATGATTAAAATATTGCTGTTACATCTCTCCGCGTTTTTCACGCTCTGCCAGTTCCGTCATGATCCGGGGATAGATCTTATCCAGTTTATAGAAAATAAGGACGATTACTGCGATTACCCAGATCAGCGTAGTTCCGTATTGATAAATGTTCATAATCATCGCTTTTGCGGTGTCGGGCTGTACGGCGCCGCCAGTGGAGGAACTGATATAGCCGCTGGCATTTAACAGAGAACTGATGATGGCGCTTGTAAGTCCGACGCCCAGTTTGAAGCCCAGTGAGCCGCCGCCGAATACAAGGCTTTCCTGGCGGATATGGCTCTTCCATTGTCCGTACTCGATGACGTCGCCCATCATGCCGAATACAACAGCCGTAAGGGGCGCTTCGCCGAGCGCTCGCACAATAGTAGTTCCCATTGCAAGAGTGAAACTATAAGGATTCATAAAAAAGACGATCTGAGCTGCTACGGCCAGAATACAGCCGGCGAGGGACAGGTCCCTTTTGTTGAATCTTTTAAGAAGCATGGGGCAGACCAACGCGCCTGCGATTAGAGCGATTGCTTCTGCCATATAAAGCATGCTGTACATCCAGCTGTCATTTCCGAAGATGTACTTACAGTAATAAGGCAGGACGGTTCCTACAAGTGTCTGATGTACACAGGTGATCGTCCAGAGGATCAGTGTAGCCCAGAAATAAATATTTCCGACAAGGGCTTTTACATTTCTTGAGAAGGAAGCGTTTGCAGTTTCCTTCTTTGCCTCGATATGTACATGTTCTTCGCAATTAACAAAGCAGACAATCAGCATGATAAACGCGATTACACACCAGAGCATCATGGCTTTTATCCAGGCTGCCTGTGTATCTCCGAATAATTTTACCACCGGCATTGTGAAGGTCACTGCTATCAGCCTTCCTACCGGAGCCATGGACATACGTACGATGGAAAGCAGGTCTCTTTCATGGGAAGATCTTGTCATCATGGTAGACAGTGTTCCATATGGTACGTTTATAGCGGTGTAGCATACGGTCGTACACAGGTTGTATGTGACGAAAATATACCAGAACTGTATGGTGGAGTTGGTCTGTGGAACCGTGAACATGGCTATGGCGCAGAGCACATACGGAACCGCCATCCATAGAAGCCAGGGCCGTGATTTTCCCCATTTTGATTTTGTTTTTCCTACGATAATCCCCATGATAATGTCTGACGAACCGTCAAATACTCTCGATATGAGCATAACCAGTCCGACGGTTGCGATGGGGATACCGGCATAATCTGTGTAAAATAAAGTCAGCAGGGCGTTGATCATGCCGCAGACAATATTGCATGCGGTATCTCCGCACCCGTAAGCGATTCTGTGTCCCCAGTTCAGTTTGACGGCACCGCTTACCGTGACTTGTTTTTCTTCTGATCTTTCGATATCCATAGTCATCTCTCCTGATTCTTGTCTGTTGAAAATTATATAAAATTGTCTGTTGTTTTGTTGATTTTTTTCTCGGTATCTGTCGTTGTATACTTCTCTGCAAATATTCTGCTATTCTGTTGTTGTGCAGAAAATAATGATCACCTCCCAGATATGATTTGGCTAACATTTCTATATTTTTGCGGATTTTCGTTGATTGTTCATGAACTTTTAACTATATTAATCATACCAGACAGAGGGAAAATCTGTTATTATTTTCTTGCTGTATTTTTCGCCTTTTTTGGCTGTTGGTGAGATTTTGTTATATAATCTTGCAAATAAGTTAAAAAAAAGACATACCCTGCTCATCCGGAAGTTTTTAGATTAGATGTTTCCAGATGAGCAGGGTATGTCCGAGGGGGCATCATTTCTACAGCTCTTTAAAATGACGGCGGAATTCTCTTGGAGAAATCCCTACGTACTTTTTGAACATAGCGCTGAAATGACAACTGTTGCTAAAACCCAGCCGTTCTTCTATGATATGTATTGGAGTGTGGGTGTCCATCAGCAGAGTCTGTGCCTCTCCGATTCTGCGGTGAATCACGTATTGCATGGGAGATACGCCAGTCTCTTGTTTGTATATGTGTGATATACTGGATGGGCTGATATAGAATCTGTCGCTTAATTCTTTCAAGGTGAGAGGTTCTGTATAATGCTTATCAATGTAGTCTGTAATCTGGCGGACAAGGAATTCTTTTTTCTGGTTTTCGGCTTCTCTGTTGCTGTCTTTTTTCTGTCTGAGCTGTTCCTCCACGAGCAGATATATGGCCTGGGCGAGATGATGACATACGTCTTTGGAGTATATATTTGCTGTAAACAGGTTATGCATGGTGCGCATGAGGTTTCCTATATGGTCCGCAGCGCTGCCCATGTTAAGGACTGGTTTGTATCCGGGGTCGATCAAGTTGTTATCGGGAAGTCCATCGACTTTGATCTGTGCAAGAGCGCAGCAGTAGGTCTGGATCTCATGTTTTTGGAAAGGGGCTTCTCCGTGTATGACGCCTGCATTGCAGATGACTACGTCGCCGGCAGACACGGCATATTCTCGCTTCCCTACGATATACCGTCCTTCACCGCTGTCAATGTACAGGATTTCCAGAGCATCGAGGTGCTTGTGCAGCATATGAGCATGGTTTTGGCTATAATTAACGTCTACAAAATATGTTTGGATTAATTCTGGCATGGCGGTTATCCTCCGTAAGGAATGCTTTTTACTATATTATAGAGTATATCAAATTAAATCAAAAGTACAGAGCATTGTTTTGCGGAAGTTATTTGATGATTGAGAAATGCAGAATGGAAGGAGATTTAAAATATAAAATCAAAATCTGGTTTATAATAGAGGCGTGAGATGGTATAATTCAGAAAAGTACAATATATGTAAAGGAATTGCCCAAGCAACTCATTTTGCATGTTAAATATGAAGCTGATTGAGGGAGGGGGGAACCGGAATTGTGAAAAGTTTAATGCATGAAGGTAAAAGGAAATATCCGGTAGTAACATTATGCGGCAGCACACGTTTTAAAAAGGAATTTATGGAAGTCCAGAAAAAACTCACCTTAGAGGGATATATCGTGATTTCTGTCGGTTTGTTCGGGCATTCCGGCGATGAGGAAGTCTGGGAGAATATGGACGAGGGAACGTTGACTAAGACGAAAGAAATGCTGGATGATATGCATAAAAGAAAAATAGACATGGCAGATGAGATATTCGTTATCAATGTGGGCGATTACATCGGCGACAGTACAAGATCTGAGATTGCTTATGCCAGAGCGCATGGAATACCTGTTCATTTTCTTGAACCGCATGAGGAAGAATAGAAGTGGATAAAAGGTATGTTACCGGAATGGAAACAGATATAATTAAGGATGGTGCTTTTCATCTCACTTCCAAGAGTGATATACTCTTTGTGTACATAGGAGTGGCAGTATCTATGTATACAGAGAGTATTATTATAAAAGGAAGTCTGCCAGGAAAGAGCGATTGATGAAAGGGGTCGATGATATGGCATTAGGCGAGAATTTACGGAAGTTAAGGGAGGATGCACATCTTACTCAACAGCAGTTGGCAGATCGGTTATATGTCTCCAGACAGACAATTTCGCGCTGGGAAAGCGGATCCAGATGTCCGGATCTGATTATGGCGAAGAAGCTGGCGATGGAACTCAATATATCGGTGGATGAACTCATCTCGGATGAAGAGATCAAAGATATGTCGAAGAATCTGTATTTTTGGCGAGGTCCCCAATGGGAAGAAAAGAGGCGGCTTAAGGAATTAAAAAATAGTCTGTATAAGTTATTGGATGTTATCGGTACAATATTTCTTGTGATCATGATTTTTCTGATGTGGATGAAGACGAGAGTTCCAATCTGGTGTACTGTGACGACAGGGGTAATTGTTATAGCAATACGGATTCTGATATTTGCGGTGGATAAGAAGATGGGCTATAAAAGGCGGTGAAAAGGAAAGATTTTTATCAATAATAAAAATGTGGATAAATGTAAATAGATAGACAGGCGGTTTCCGCCTGTCTGTTCGACTTTACCAACTCTGTCATCGAGTTAGATAATCTTCTGTTCTATACGATCGACTCTCTCGTTAAGTTGATTTACCTTCGCATCAAGCTGGTTCATTTTCGCATCAATCTGATCGACTCTCTCATTGAGCTGATCCACTTTCATATCGATCTGGTTCACTTTTGTATTGATACTGATCACATTTTCCAGAAGGAAATCCAGTTTTTCGCTGTCTGTCATGCTATCACCCCTTCCGTGCTGAATCGAAACATCCTGGTGATCTGCATTATATTATGGGTGACACGGGAAGTCTATCTAAATGTAATGATGTTGGGGGCAAAAGGTACTTTGCCCCCATGATACTACGGATTGTTCCGCACTTTGTGCTCTCACGGTCTCCGCTCCGCTTCGGTCGGCACTATACAAACGTCCACTGGACGTTTAGTGCCCTAAAAACATTCAAAATCCGCCCTAATCGGGCTACTTTTCATGTTTTTACGGGTCCCAAAGTCATGTAATAAATTGTAGAAATTTAACAAATGCAAGAAATTGGCAACAACCTTGTAACAGAGAATTGATTTTTATTCTTTATGTGGTTAAACTATCTTCATATGTTAATTAATCTGGTTTTAGTTAGAAAGAAGTTAAGTGGAGGACAGAAAATGGGAATTCTATATGATGAAGTGAGAAAGATGTTTAAGCTGGATACGGCGCATACAACTTATCTGATAGGGGTGTCAGAGGAAGGATATGTGGGACATATATATTATGGGAAGCGATTGCAGCAGTTTGGGGGAAGGTATCTGATGCGGATGGAGGAGATGCCTTTCACACCTTCGGTGAACTTAAGAGATAAAAATTCTTTTATGGATTTCTTCCCGACAGAGTATCCGACAAGCGGAGTCGGGGATTATCGGGAGAGTTGTCTGAATGTCAGGAACAGCGTGGGAAGTATCGGAAGTGAACTCTTCTATGAGAGCTATAGTATCGAAGAGGGGAAACCGGCTCTTCCGGGACTTCCTGCGTCATTCGGCAGGGAAGGCGAAGTACAGACGCTTCGGATTGTATGCAAAGATCCTGTGCTCGGATTGCATGTAACACTGTTATATTCTGTGTTTGAGAGGGAAGATGTGATTGTAAGAAGCGTGAATATCGAAAATGCCGGGGAAGAGAAACTGCGCCTGGAGAAGGTGTACAGTGCGTGTCTTGATATGGAGAACCGGGATTTTGAGATGGTAAATCTGTGCGGTTCATGGGCAAGAGAGCGCCATATTCAAAGGGCGGAGCTTCGTTATGGGAAGCAGCTGGTATCGTCTGCCAGGGGCGAGTCCAGCCATCAGGAACATCCTTTTCTGGCATTGGTGACGCCGAATACCACTCAGGAGACGGGCGAGGTCTATGCAATGCATTTCGTATATTCTGGTAACTTTATCGTTCAGGCAGAGCTTACGCAGTTTGATTATGTGCGGATGGTTATGGGAATCCACGGGGAAGATTTCTGCTGGCGGCTGGCGCCGGGAGAGAGTTTTCAGGCGCCGGAGGTTGTTATGACTTATTCAGAGAGCGGATTCGGGAAGATGACCCGGTCTCTTCATGATTTTTACAGAGAGCATTTGATCCGCAGCCCTTACAAATATAAGAAGAGGCCGGTTCTCATTAATAACTGGGAAGCTACGTATTTTGATTTTGACACCGAGAAGCTTCTGGATATTGCGAGAGAAGCGAAGAAGAACGGCATAGAGATGCTGGTCATGGACGACGGATGGTTCGGGAAGAGAAACTGTGACGATAATTCTCTGGGGGACTGGACGGTGAATGAGGAAAAGCTTACGACAGGGCTTTCGGATCTGGTGAATCAGGTGCGGAGTTTAGGGATGGAGTTCGGTATCTGGTTCGAGCCGGAGATGATTTCCAGGGATTCGGACCTGTTCCGGGCGCATCCGGACTGGGCGATTCAGATACGGGGAAGAGAGCCGGGGCAGAGCCGGGCGCAGTATGTGCTGGACATTTCCAGGAAAGAAGTACGGGACTATGCCTATGAGTGTGTGGCGAAGATCTTAAGAAGCGCGCCCATTACCTATGTGAAATGGGATATGAACCGGCAGTTAAGCGACATTGGAAGCGCATGTCTTCCATCAGATGCTCAGGGAGAGTTATTCCATCGATATGTGCTGGGATTATATGAGATGCAGGAGCGCCTGGTGACGGATTTCCCGGAGCTTCTTCTGGAAAATTGTTCCGGCGGCGGGGCGAGATTCGATCCGGGAATGCTGTATTACAGTCCGCAGATCTGGTGCTCGGATGATACGGACGCGATTGAGCGCCTGAGAATTCAGGAGGGAACGGCGTTAATCTATCCATTGTCCACGATGGGCGCTCACGTAAGCGACTGTCCGAACCATATCGTGGGAAGACAGACGCCGTTCGAGACAAGAGGCAATGTGGCGCTTGCCGGAACCTTCGGCTATGAGTTGGACATCACGAAGATCTCTGAAGAAGAGAGAGCGCAGATTCCAGGACAGGTAGAGCAGTACCATAAATACCGCGAATTGATCCAGACAGGGGACTATTACCGCATCGCTTCTTGGACTGATAAGAAACCCTATGACTGCTGGGAGGTTGCGGCAAAAGATGCATCGCAGGCTCTTGTTACCTTCGTGCAGGTATTAGGACAGCCCAACGTACACAGCAAGAGCATTGTGCTTCGTGGACTCGACGAGGCGGGGAAATATCGGCTCATCGGAACCGAAGAAGTATATACCGGAGAAGAATTAATGAAATGTGGGTTCCTGATCAGGGATGTCAAAGGAGATTTCCAGAGCAAATTATACCGTTTTGTCAGAGAATAGAAAGAACCGTGAAATAGCCTTTCCGGCGGCTTACTTGACAATATGGTGAAATTTGGGTATATTTAAATTAATCAAAAGAATTAAATAAACATAAATGTATTAATTTAGAATGGGGGATAGATATGGCTAAGGATGTAACATTAGCAGATATAGCAGAAAGAGTTGGGGTAAGCAATGTTGCAGTCTCTAAAGCGTTAGCAGGAAAACCAGGAGTAAGTGATGAACTGAGGATAAGGATCAAGCAGATTGCGGAGCAGATGGGGTATATACCAAGTACAGCAGGAAGATCGGCGCCTGCTGAAACGGGGAATATTGGTGTAATTGTTCCGGAACACTATTATGGATATTCCGTCTCATTTTATGGGCAGTTATATGAAAAAGTGGTCAGGGCGCTGTATGATAACAGATATTATGGCATACTGGAGCTTCTGTCAAAAGAAGACGAGGAGGAAAGCAATATTCCCAAGGTATTACAGGATGGGAAGGTTGACGGATTGATATTTTTAGGGCAGTTGGGAGAAAAATATATTGAAAAGATGGTCAGTCGTGCAGGATTGCCGATCTTTTTTCTTGATACTTACATGCCCTCTATTGCATTTGATACGGTAATCTCGGACGGGTATTACGGAACCTACCTGCTTACGGATTACCTGATCCGGCGTGGGCACAGGAAGATAGGGTTTGTGGGAAATAGCGATGCTACCAGCAGCATAGCGGACCGGTTCTGGGGATATAGAAAAGCGTTGCGGGAGAATGGCATTGCATTTGAAGATAAATGGGAGATACCAGACCGCGGTAAATACAGTAAGATTTATGATAAGATCTTAACAGGAAGAACGGAGATGGATGCTTATGTATGTAATTGTGACCTGGCGGCTTACGTTCTGATCAAAAATCTGGAGGAGATGGGGTATTCGGTGCCGGAGGATGTATCAGTGGTAGGATTTGACGATTTCTTGCCGTTAAGTATAGGAGGAGACAGCGACAGGATTACATCATACAGCGTCGATATTGACCGGATGGCCGAGATGTGCGTGAAATCCCTGATAAAGAAGATTAAGCATGAAAAATATGTGGAAGGTGTTCAGATTATAACCGGAAAAATTGTTGAAAAGAAGACGGTCAAATCGAGAACAGAGAAATAGACTCATTATATGTGATAGAAAGAATTACTGGGAGCAAATAGAATTGCTCCTTTTTTTGTGCGTAAAATTAATAGATCAATGGTTTAAAGTTAGTTTATAAACATGAAATAAGTTTATAAAAAGTGAATAAACACAAAGGATGACAGGTGTTATGCACAAAAACAGGGATTATAAATTGTGTAATATAACGAAAATTGTATAACTACAGTTTAAATATTGACTTAGAAAATTAATTGATGTATAGTTAAATTAACTTATATAAGTTAATAAAAATAGAAAAATAGTGAATTAAATAAAGGTTTATAAATATATAAAAATTAACAAACAGAAGATTCCATAGAATGATGGGAACCATAGAGTACGGAAAAGAGAATCAAAAGAGATATACGGAAATCAAGAGAAATGATATTAAGGTTTCAAACCTTAAAATAAAAAAGAAAAAGGAGAGTAACTATGAAAAACAGAATTTTGAAGAGAATGCTTGCAGCGTCACTTGCAGCGGCTATGATGATGTCATTATCCGCATGCGGGCAGAAGAAATCGGTGGAGAAACAGGAGCTGGACGTAACGATGGACCAGATCACGCTGGGAGAGGACTACACAGACATTGAGGCGGATCTGAAGTTCCTGACTCACAAGACGGATGCGGTTGATACGACGTTTAAGGGATACATAGAAGAATTCCAGAAATTGTATCCGAATATCAATATCGAATATGAAGGAATCACCGATTATGCCAATGACATTACCACACGTCTCACAACGGGAGACTGGGGCGATATCTGTATGGTTCCGATGACCGTTGATAAAGATGAACTCGGGAACTATTTCACAAAGCTGGGAGATAAGGCGTCGCTAGCAAAGAGCTATGAAGAAAACATGCTGAACAATTATGCATATCAGAACAATGTATACGGCGTTCCGTCTATGGCGAATGTGCAGGGTGTCGTATACAATAAGGCGATATTTAAGGAAGCAGGAATTACGGAACTTCCGACAACACCCGATGAATTCCTGGAGGATCTGCAGAAGATCAAGGATAAGACAGATGCGATTCCGCTTTATACAAACTTTGCGGCAGGATGGACGATGACAGCATGGGACGCTTACATCGACGGCGGCGCTACGGGGGATCCGGATTTTGTCAATACAGGACTTACCAAGGGAGAGAATCCGTTTGCGGACAGAGGCGACGGAACAGGACCATATGCGGTCTACAATACACTCTATGAGGCTGTAAAGAGAGGCCTTACAGAAGACGATCCGACTACCACAGACTGGGAAGGCAGCAAAGGAATGTTGAATAACGGCGAGATCGGCTGTATGGCGCTTGGATCATGGGCCGTTGTGCAGGTACAGCAGGCAGGAGACAACGCAGACGACATCGGATATATGGCATTCCCGATTTCCGTTGACGGAAAACAGTACGTAGCGGCAGGGCCTGACTACAATTATGGCATTAACTGCAACAGCTCCGAGGATAATCAGATTGCGGCTATGTGCTATATCAAGTGGCTGGTAGAGGAATCCGGATTTGCACAGGGAGAGGGCGGACTTTCCATCGTAACCGGAGACGAGTATCCGGAAGCGCTTAAGGATCTGGACGGAATTGATCTTGTAGTAAATAATCCGGCAGAGGAAGGCGAAGAGAATCTTTACAATGACATCAACAACGACTCTGAGCTTGGAATCAACGTATCAGGCGCGATACCAACCGAGATTGTCGAGGAAGCAGTGTCAGGAACAAAGACTATGGAAGATATGGTTGCAGAATGGAATGAGAAATGGACGTCTGCCCAGGAATCAAACGGTGTGGAACACTAAAGAGAACAGGCGGGGGAACTTGCCCCGCCGCTCCGTCAAGGAAAGGAGAGCGTGAGGTTGATGAATGAAAAAAAGAGTTTTAAAGCCTGGATCCAATCAGGAAAAGTAAACAGGAAACTTTGTATTTTTACCTTTATGCTGGTACCGGTGGCATTACTTGTAGTTTTTACCTATATTCCGTTCTTTAAGATGATCGGATTCAGTTTCTATGATATGAAATATATCGGGGACAGGGATTTTGTGGGACTGCAGAATTATATAGAAGTATTCACAAGAAAAGACTGCTTCCAGGCATTGAAACTGAGCTTATATTACATTGTGGCTTCTTTTATCCAGCTTGCACTTGCGCTGTATTTTGCGTCAGTTCTAAGCTTCAAAGTGAAAGGCGGCGGAGTATTTAAAGGACTGATGTTCTTCCCGTATCTGGTATGCGGTATTGCGGTAGGTTTTATCTTCAAGTTCTTCTATACCAGAGGATTCGTGCTTGATACGGTTCTCCAGTGGTGTGGATTCAACCTGGAAAGCCTGCCATACTGGCTGAAAGATACGAGCATTAACAATATTTCGGTTGCGGCGACGTCGATCTGGAGATATATGGGACAGGGAATGGTTATGTTCATAGGTGCGATTATGTCGGTAGATTCTTCTCTTTATGAAGCGGGGGATATCGACGGTGCGAACAGTTTCCAGAAATTCCTCTATATCATCCTGCCGAATATCAAGACGATTATCGTATTGAACATGATTCTCTCGATTACGGGGTCTCTGAGCGTATTCGAACCGCCATATGTTATTACCGGCGGTGACTTCGGAACAGGAACGTATTTCGTTATTATGAACAAGCTGGCGCATGAGAGCCAGAAGGTAGGACTGGCGTCAGCCATGGCAGTTGTACTGCTTATTCTGATTATGATCGCAACACTGATTCAGAAAGGCATCGAAAAATACTATTTCGGCGTGGGAGACGCAGAGCCGCTGCGTGAGGTCAGAAAGCGCAAGAAACGTATGGAATTACAGGCAAAAGGAGGTACAAAGTAATGTCAAAAGCGAAGACAAAAAGAACGGTAATAGCTATTTTAAAATATATTACTTTGATATTAGGGGCATTTATCTCGGTACTTCCGATCGTAGTCTGTGTCATCACAGCGTTCAAGACGCCGGAGGAATATGCGTCCACGAATGTTATGACGCTTCCGGAAAGCTGGCTTTATTTTGAGAACTTTATACAGGCATGGTCACAGGCGAACATGGGTATCGCTTTCAGGAATTCTATCATTATCCTGGTATGCGTACTGGCAGGTTCGATTCTGACCGGTTCCATGCTTGCCTATGTGCTGAGCCGCTTTAAATTCAAAGGAAATGGTCTGGTAAGGAATATGTTCCTGTTTGCATCGTTGCTTCCTGGTATTGCGATGCAGGTATCCGTATACCAGATCATGTACAGTCTCGGATGGATCAACTTTTTGCCGGGTTACATCATTATGATGTGCGGTACAGATATTATTTCCATCTATATATTTATTCAGTTTTTCGAAAACATACCGGATTCACTGGATGAATCAGCAATTATGGACGGATGTACATATTTCGGCGTATTTTTCAGAATCCTGTTTCCGCTTTTAAAACCGGCGATTGTAACAGTTATGATCCTGAAGGGTGTAGGCGTATATAACGAATACTATACGGCGAATCTCTATCTGCAGGATAAGAACCGTCTGGTAACGGTTGCGACATCCCTGTTCAAATTCACGGGCCCGCTGGGTAATCAGTATAACTACATCTGCGCAGGTGTAATCATCACGATGGTACCGGCTTTGATCGTCTTTATTCTCTGCCAGAAGCAGATCTACGGCGGGCTGGCTGCGGGAGCCGTAAAAGGATAGGTAATTTATATAGAAACTATGGAGGAGCTATAAATGAGTGAAGTTAAGATTATAGGGGCATCAGTACCGAATGTGCCCTGGCAGGAGAGACCGGATAACAGCAAGGCATGGATGCCGGTATGGCGGTACAGTGATAATCCGATCATCGGACGTAATCCGGCAGAAGGTGTCGCACGGATATTCAACAGTGCGGTAATGCCTTACAAAGGAGAATTTATCGGTGTATTCCGCGGGGAACAGACCAATGGAATCCCGTATATCTATCTTGGAAGAAGCAAGGATGCCATCCACTGGGATTTTGAAAAGAATAAGATACCTTTTAAGGATGAAGCGGGAGAGGATTTCATGCCGCAGTACGCTTACGATCCAAGACTTGTGAAGGTGGAAGATACCTATTATATTATCTGGTGTCAGGACTTCTATGGAGCCTCCATAGGTGTTGCAAAGACACAGGATTTTGAGACATTTACAAGAATAGAGAATCCATTCCTTCCTTTTAATAGAAACGCGGTGTTGTTCCCGAGAAAGGTAAACGGGAAGTTCATGATGCTGTCACGTCCAAGTGACAGCGGACATACACCGTTCGGCGACATCTTTGTCTCAGAAAGTACGGATATGGTATATTGGGGCAGGCACCGCCATGTGATGGGAAAGGGAAAAGAATGGTGGCAGAATGTGAAGATCGGCGGCGGTGCGGCGCCGATTGAGACCAGCGAAGGATGGCTTTTATTCTATCATGGAGTGACCGGAACCTGCAATGGATATGTGTACAGCATCGGAGGCGCAATCCTGGATATTGACGAGCCGTCCAGAGTAAAATACCGTTGCGATACTTTCCTGCTGACGCCGGAGGAGTGGTATGAGGAGCGTGGATTCGTACCTAATGTAACGTTCCCGTGCGCTACTATCCATGATGCTGACAGCGGAAAGATAGCGATCTACTATGGCGCTGCGGATACTTATGTCGGCCTCGCATTTACGAAGGCTGACGAGGTCGTTGCTTATATTAAGGAACACAGCGCTGTTACAGAAGAAGATACTGAGATTGGAATGAGATAGAAGTTTATGGAGGAAAATCATGCTGAAAACGGAAGTAAAGGCACATTTAAAGAATGACATCATACCTTTCTGGCAGGGCATGAAGGACGAAGTTCACGGAGGATTCTACGGTTATCTGGGGTATGGCCTGGAACTAGATAAGGAGGCTGTCAAAGGCTGCATCTTAAACAGCAGGATTCTCTGGTTTTTCTCCAATGCGTACCTGACGTTAAGAGAAGAAGCACTCCTTGAGAGTGCGCGCCATGCGTTTCTTTTCCTGAAAGAGCGCTGCCTGGACAGAGAATACGGAGGCGTATACTGGTCTCTTACTTATGACGGAAAGCTGGAGGATACCACGAAGCATACCTATAATCAGGCGTTTGCAATCTACGCGCTTTCTTCTTACTATGATGCGTCGGGAGAGCGGGAAGCGATTGAGATTGCCCACAATTTATATGAACTGGTAGAAGAAAAATGCAGGGATGAGTACGGTTATCTGGAAGCATTCAGCAGAAGTTTTGAACCTGTGGATAATGACAAGCTCTCTGAAAATGGAGTTATGGCAGAAAAGACCATGAATACTCTGCTTCATGTATTCGAGGCATATACGGAGTTATACCGGGTGGCGCAAGAAGAATACGTGGCGCAAAGGCTTCGTTTCATGCTGGATATTATGGCGGATAAGATCTATAATCCGAAACTTGGCCGTCAGGAGGTATTCTTTGACAGGACATGGAATACGCTGATCGATCTGTATTCTTACGGTCACGATATCGAGACGGCATGGCTTGTCGACCGGGGACTGGAAGTCTTAGACGATGCCGCTTATACAGAGAAACTTGCTCCGATTACGAAGACGATTACAGAGAACATCTACAACCGGGCATATATAGACCATTCTCTGGTCAATGAAGCGGAAAATGGCGTTGTAGATACTACCCGTGTCTGGTGGGTGCAGGCGGAGGCCGTAGTCGGTTTCCTGAACGGATATCAGAAGCAGCCAAAGAAAACGGAGTATCTGAGAGCGGCTGAGGATATCTGGGAATATATCAGAGATTACCTGATTGATAAGAGAGAGGGATCAGAGTGGTTCTCAGAGCTTGATCAGGACAGGAAACCAGCTGAGAAACCAATCGTGGAGCCGTGGAAATGTCCGTATCATAACGGAAGAATGTGCTTTGAGGTAATAAGGAGGCTAGAAGATGCTTCATAAACAATATTATGTGGAACAGGCAAAGGTAGAAGGTCTGATTTCCCGAAGGAATCAGAAGAGTGAGTTCTATAACGGGATCTATGACAGATATGAATATCCGGTACTGACCAGAGAGTTTGCACCGGTTCATTGGAGATATGACCTGGATGACAAGACGAATCCGTACTTTATGGAACGTCTGGGTATTAACGCAGTGATGAATTCTGGCGCCATATATCTGAACGGGAAATATCATCTGGTTGTACGTGTGGAAGGAAATGACAGAAAATCCTTCTTTGCGGTGGCGGAAAGTGATACCGGAATCGACGGGTTCCGGTTCTGGGATTATCCGGTGACTCTTCCGGATACCTGCCCAGAGGAGACCAATGTATACGATATGCGTCTGACACAGCATGAGGATGGCTGGATCTATGGACTGTTTTGCTCAGAGAGCAAGGATCAGGAGAATCCGGATCTCTCAGCGGCAGTTGCAGAGGCGGGAATTGTCAGAACGAAGGACTTAAAGACCTGGGAACGCCTGGACAATCTGAAGACACTGCAGTCGCCGCAGCAGAGGAATGTGGCGCTGCATCCGGAGTTTGTAGACGGGAAGTACGCTTTTTATACAAGGCCGATGGATGGATTTATCGAGACCGGAAGCGGAGGCGGAATCGGATTCGGATTATGTGAAGATATCGAACATGCGGTGATTGATGAGGAGAAGATCATCAGCAGACGTATCTATCATACGCTTACCGAGTCAAAGAACGGAGCCGGCGCGCCGCCGATCAGAGGAAAGAGATGCTGGATCCATATTGCCCATGGCGTGCGGAATACGGCGGCTGGACTGCGCTATGTCCTGTATGCGTTCGGGACGGACTTAAAGGATCCTTCGAAAGTAATTGCCAGGCCGTCCGGTGTGTTCCTGGTTCCTCTTGGCGGCGAGCGGGTTGGGGATGTATCCAATGTGGTATTTACCAACGGCGCCATTGCAAGAGACAATGGAGATATCTACATCTACTATGCGTCCTGCGATACCAGAATGCATGTGGCAACGACCACGATTGAACGGATGGAGGAGTATCTCTTCTCCACACCGGAGGATCCGCTTCGTTCACCGGACTGCGTAAAGCAGCGCTGTGAGATGATACGGAAAAATCTTGAGCTTTTGGGATAATTTTTTTGCAGTAAAACAGGGCTTATATACAGATAAATGACGAATATTGCGGACAGTTAATACATCGAAAATCAAATAGTTGATATAATTATTCGATGTACTAGTGTACTGACACATCCATTTTTGAACTAACCGGACAGAATATATTGTCACTCTGCAAGGCGGCTGAATGAGGCGTAGCGGTGGCTA
>CANSLW010000014.1 GCA_947647815.1 uncultured Dorea sp.
GCCGCCGTTCGGTTAGTAACAGAAATATTGAACGTTGTCTCTTTTCCCATTTCTGCAATCCCTGTATCATTTCCGGTATTCGCCAGCTCGATGGCAATATCAAATGCTTCCCCGTCATTAACAGTTCCGTCGTCAGGAATGGCTTCATCTGAAATCTGCAGAACAAACAGAACTCTTTTTATGGCATTGCCGTCCTCAGCCCAGCATTCGTATTCTTCTATTCCCAGATCACCCTCATAATCCGAATGTTCCTTATCTGCTTTCGTAACTGTCAGAGAATCAGCAGCCCCTACTTCTACCCCTTTATGCATCCATCTGTATGTAACAGGCGAACCAGTGGAAGTTACTGCATTCATCTGCATAGTTACTCTTTCACCTGCTCTTACTTTGTAAAGATATCCTACTCCTTCATCCCCTATCTCACCTCTATACTCCGGCGTATCCTCATTAACTTTCGGGTCAAATTGTAAGGTATTCTTAGAATGAATATTAAAGGTCACCTTCTTTGATACACTTCCGTCGGTAACCTCGCAGGCATACATTTCTGTTCCCACCTTCTTAGTCAGCTTGCATGCAGATGTTGTATTTCCTATCGGTGTATTTGCAGCATAATCAGTCCCTATAACCCCATATTTCCAATTGTAAGAAACTGTTTTCTCTGCCGAAGCAGATGATGCATTAACATTTAATGTAACCTCATCTCCCAATGCAACATCATATATATGATATGTTCCATATGCATCCTGCTTAGCCTCTGGATTCGATGTTACCGATATATTGAACATCGCTTCATCAATCCAGAATGTCTCAGAAAAACTTTTAGATTCTTCGTCCGGCATTGCAATCGTAATGACGCAGGTAAATGCTTTTTCTCCGTTATATGTAAAATGATACTCCGAAGAAACCGCACCCTCGATCACCGTTTCCTCCTCAGACCCAGGAGTCCCGGAATACCATTGATAACTTAACCTTTCAGCACTGACCGTCTCTTCTCCATATTCCACTTCTGTAATACTTAATGTATTCTCACTTCCTCTGACCAGTTCGGTACTTCCGTTTTGATATTTCCCGTTAATCAGACTCGTACATCTCGGTATGATCTGTACTGGTTCTGTCTCTTCCCGGGACGGTTCGTCTGCAAATACTGTCGGTGCAATCAGTGTACACAGCATGACAATCACCAGAAAAAATGTAGACATTCTTTTTACTCTCATATGACATTCTCCTTTATTCTTTTACTATAACCCATATTAAATTATAGGTGTACAACTTTCCTTTGTCAATCGCTGCCAGTCATAATATTCCAAATATTTTGAATATTCTTTACATATCTCCATTATCTTTCCCGCCGGAACACTATGCAGGATGCATACTTACCGCCCCGGTGAATGCAATTTACCGCCGTTTTCATCTCTACACCGTTAAATCCTTCTCTCATATTCCGGTTTGGGAATATAAAGTTCTTCGCGCTGGACGTCACCGTCACTCTCAGCTTATGACCTTTCTTAAAAGTGTGGGATAATTTGGTAGTACGGATCTTCACCTGATATATCTTGCCGGGCTCCATATATTCAGGCCTGGTAAATTGATTCCGGTAACGTACGCTGATCATTCCGTCTGCAAGTTTCATAGATCGTCCGTTTTCGTCTACGTCCGTTACCCGTACCACGAGATCTGTATCTTCACAGTCAGAGGAAATATAGAGTTCTGCAAAAGCATCTCCGGTAATTGTTACATCCTCTGCAAGACATTCCGTAGAATAGCACAGAATATCATCCCGTTTCTCTTCTTCGGTATAGTCTTCCGGTACTTCTATTTCATTTTCTGACATATCTATGATGTGGTTTGCCGGGTTCTTTGGATCATACATGTAACTGTCCGTTCCCTCCAAGCTCTCCATATCAGCTTTACTCCATGCCAGTTTGCCGCGATTTCTCACAGCAGCATCTTCTTCCTCTCCATCCAGATAGAGAATCAACTCATCCGTCTCCGGAACAGGCCAGTTAGATGCTGATTTCCAGACATTGCTGCCCATCGTATAGTATTCGACCTTTGCTGTATTCTCAATGCCATTGTCCATACCTTTCAGATAATGGTCAAGCCATGCAAAACAAATCAAATCCAGGTCATAACGGAGTGCATTATCTCCAAGGGCAAAGCCATGGATATCATAATTGGCATTACCGCTGTGCATCCATGGACCCAGAATCACCTTCTTCTCTTCATAATCCTGATACAAATCCAACGCTTCTGTGGTTCCCATCCCATTATCATCAAACCAGCCCGACATAATCAGCGCCGGAACCTTCCGTTTGCCAAAGCGCTCTTTCCAATTCCCCTGACGCCAGAACTCATCATAATCCATATGTTCAAACCATTTTCGAAGAAATGGAACGTCATACCCAAGCGCCTTGGACGCCAGTTCTTCCAGCGGGCGGATATCCAGTACCTCTTCCCAATCGTCCCGCGCCATCTTCTCTGGTGTCATCCGTTTGCCCGATACCAAAAATGCCCACGCCAGCATACCAGAATCAAAGCATCCGCCTCTCCTCGGCATATCTATGAATGCACTGCCTGCACAGACACTGCTTAACATTGCTTTCAGATGGGGATTCTCACTGGCAGCAGCAGCCCACTGTACATACCCGAGGTAGGAACCTCCCGTCATCGCTATATTCCCATCGCTCCAGGATTCCCCTGCAATCCAGTTAAGTGTATCATCTCCGTCTTCCACTTCATAATACATGGGCAGCCATTCGCCTTCACTGTCTTCTCGTCCGCGGACATCCTGAATCACCACCGCATATCCTCTCTGGACAAACCGGTAATATTGCTCGACTCCATCCCTCTTTCCATATGGCGTCCGAACAAGCACCGTTGGAACCTGTCCAGCTTTTTTAGGAAGATAGACGTCCGTTGCCAGCCGTACCCCGTCACGCATTGGTATCATATGGGTCTGCGGGCCATTTACACAGCATAAATCCTCCGAATACGTAATTTTCCACTTTGCTAAAATGGTCTTGTCTTCACACCCCTCTCGCACAAGAACAGAACAATAATCTCTGCCCGGCGTTACAAATGCTATAATCCTGCCGTCCTCCACCATCAGGTCTTTTGGGAATTTTATTTCCCGTTCCACATACTCTTTATCACTTTTCCTCTCATACCGGGTTCCCGCCTTCGTCAGAAAGCGCTCTTTCCCTTCTTCCAAGGCAGCTTCATATTCCTCCACATGGATGAGCGCCTCAAGAACATCCATCTTTCCGATTCTCTGGTACCATGTCTCTTCTTTTGTTAGTTCCTCTCTCTTGCTAAACTTTCCTTCTTCTACAAGAAGCCTCTCATGAAAAATGTACCCGCCTTCCTTTTCGAAGATTCCATATCGAATCCCTGAAAAATAAAATCCCCATCGTTCCATATTATTTCTCCTCATCAGTCAATTTTTTCTATATATAAACCGCTTGCCATTAGCAGTTTATTTACATACATATTTACATACAATGGTATACAAAATACTTGCCACCGGCCATTTTGCATGCGATGACATAAAAATAAGGCAGAATCATCATAAAATAATCCTGCCTCGACTTCATCTTTCTCCTAAATTATTCTATTTACACTATTTCATTATCCTACTTTTAAACGAAATTTCTGAATCTCTTTCTCAGAACCAACCTTCTCTATCATCGCTCCGATTCCGCGGAGTTTCTCTTCAAAACGTTCATATCCTCTCTGGATATACACGATATCATCCACGATGGTAATGCCGTCCGTAGCAAGGCCAGCAATACAAAGCGCAGCTCCTGCCCGAAGATCCGGCGCGCTCACCCGTGCTCCCGAGAACTTCTTTACACCTTCTATCGTTGCAGAATTCCCTTCAATCTTAATGTTTGCTCCCATCCTTGCCAGTTCATCCAGATATTTGAAACGGTTCTCGAAGATACTCTCCGTAATCGTACTTGTCCCCCTGCATAAAGCCAGCGTCACACCTATCTGCGGCTGCATATCCGTAGGGAATCCCGGATACGGAAGCGTCTTTACATGAGTGCTCCTTAATCCTCCCTTAGATACCACTCTGACAGCATCGTCGAACTCTTCCACCTCACAGCCGATCTCAAGTAATTTGGCAACCGTTGCTTCCAGATGCTTCGGGATTACATTCAGTACCGTAACATCTCCTCTCGTTGCCGCCGCCGCGAACATGAATGTTCCTGCTTCGATCTGATCCGGAATCACAGAATACTCTGACCGGTGCAGATGCTGCACGCCCCGGATCTTAATCACGTCTGTTCCGGCGCCTCTGATATTAGCCCCCATACTGTTCAGGAAGTTCGCAACATCAACTACGTGAGGTTCCTTCGCAACGTTCTCCATAATCGTCAGCCCTTCAGCCATCGTTGCCGCCATCATCACATTGATGGTTGCGCCTACACTGACTACATCAAAATAAATGTGCTTACCAACCAGACGGTCAGCCTCAGCTATAATCTTTCCGTGTTCAATCGATACATATGCCCCCAAGGCACGGAATCCCTTCAGATGCTGGTCAATCGGCCTGCTGCCTATATTGCATCCGCCCGGCAGGGCTACCTCTGCATGTTTATATTTCCCAAGCAATGCGCCAAGAAGATAATAAGATGCCCGAATTTTCTTAATATAATCGTACTCTATATCTACACTGTTAATGCTCTTTCCATTGACCTTAACGGTATGACGGTCTACTCTGTGAACACTGGCTCCGATGCCCGCTATGGCATCCAGTAATACATTGATGTCGTTTACATCTGGCAGATTATCAACTAATACAGTATCATCTGTCATAATGGCTGCGGCAAGAATCGCAAGCGCTGCGTTCTTCGCTCCACCAATCTCAACTTCTCCGACAAGTGGATGGCCGCCCTTTATAATATATTGTTCCATGTTGCACCTCAATGTCTAATTATTTATTACTCTCTTCTTTCAATATAAATTATATGCTAATCCTATTATTCGTATATTCTTTATAATATAAACTCGGTAATCTCTGGTTTTTATTTTTTCGCTTTCTCCGCAGCGACGAACAAAAATACTTCGTTTTTTTGTTCTCACGGGCTTCGCCCTATGCAAATTTAATTCATCAAATACGTCTGTAAACAGACGATTTGCTGCTTTAAATTTGCGCACTGCTCATTGCCTGCGTGGATATTATACCACATATTTCTAATTTGTAAAATATTTTTTAAGAAAGCCTTAATCTTTTCGTAATATTTAAGCCAATATCACACGTTTATTCTGCCCCTAGTTGTTCTAATACTTTCTGGATTGTGTCCTCTAATTTTAACCCGTCTTCACAGACCGTCACATCTGCATATTTCTCGAAAAGCGCCACTCGTTCATCATACAGAGCCTTTATTGATTGACCATCTCGTAAGACTACCCCTCTGCTCTTTGCATTATTAAGCCGTCTGTTTATCGTCTCAAAGGAAGCTTGTAAGTATACGATTTTACCGATCTCTTTATAATGCTTCATTGCATTTTCACAATATATAACACTTCCGCCCGGCGAAATCACGGTTCTTTTTGTATGTACTCTGGCATTGATCCGGTCTTCCACTTCCAGAAATCCATCAATTCCCTTTTCTCTTATAATGTCTTTCAGTAATTTCCCCTCTTCTTCCTGTATCAGGATATCTGTGTCGATAAAGCGGTATCCCAGCCGCTTTGCGACAATTACTCCTACCGTACTTTTCCCCACGGCAGGCATTCCAATGAATATGATATTATCCATCTGCTCCCCCTTCCTTATCTATAAGCTCCCCATGCTATGGTGTGTATTTTACCACAAATTCGACCATTCGTCCACCCCTTGACAAGACAGGTGATTATACCGGGTAACAGTTCAGCCATCGCCAGTATGACAAGCGAATCCTGCTTGCATGAATGAGCATGTTATACTGGTGATGTGCGGAACGCCCGTTTATGAGCAAAAATAGCTGCGCAGCAGCGGTGAAGCACCGTAGGTGCGTTTTGCGAATGGCGTGGGCTGAACTGTTACTGTACCGATTATACGCTCATATCTCTCGCCGGCATTAAAGATGCGTTTTGCGAAGAACGCATGTAAACTCATGCTCTATCTGCCCATATATACAATAGTATCATCAACAAGAAAAGCCAGATCTTTGCACTGCAAAGCCTGACCTTCTCTCACTCGTATTTTATAATTGTCCTGCCAGAACTACATTTAATCGCATCAAAAGCATTTTTCATATCTTTAGTAAAATTGTTTCCGATAATTCCGGTACTCGCATCTTCTCTGACATAATTCATGATAAGTCATAACCTGAATCAGATCCATCAGCCATTCTCCCGGATTCTCTTCATCTTCTGCCGCCTGGTCGTAGATTCTCCTGCACATCATCCGAAGCTGAAGCTGATCCGGATATTCGTCATACATCATGCTTCCGCCGTACTCCATCCGATCACATTCCTCCTCTATATACGGAATCAGCCGCTTTGCAGCACGGGGATAGATGCTCTTCATATAATCCAGGTCCCTTCTCATATTCCTCTCATCATCATAGAGCAAAGGCATCGGATAGGTCATATAATAAGGCAGTCGATTGTCCATGTACGCACACTCCTAAGAATAAGTATCTGTCTTATCATATGCGAAGATTGTGGATGTGTGAGTTATTCTGGCTTTTAATAACTTTTTTCACGGGGAAATCCCCTATAGGAAATGTGTTACAGAATGTCCGTATGAAGATACTCTTCAATCTTACAAGTATGTTTTGCAGTCCTTGTACTATAATTAATGCCGATTATTAGTAATTTCCCTTCATATTCAAACTGCTTCAAAATCTGTGCATACTTTTTTTCTTTTATCTGTGTAATTGCCTTTTCTACGCTTTTGTTCCATTTCAGTTCCACTAAAAGTGCTGGTTTTGATGACGTTCTTCTTGGGAGAAATAAGATATCAGAATATCCTCTGCCGCCTGCAATCTCTTCAAATCTTAGATAATGATCCATGCCGCTTAAATAAGCCATAATAACAACATATCGAAGTGCTTGCTCATTATTATAATTTCTTGCTGCTGCCTTTGATAAATGCACCGACTCTATCATCTCTGCCACAGTTTTCTCATCTTTTTGCCAGGTAGCATAAAGCAGCTTGTCAGACATCTTCACTGCTTTCGCCAATTCCGTCCGCCGTCCTTCTCTGACCGCCCTGACAAATTCCTTCCTGACTTCCTCATTCGGAATAAAGACTTCTTCACAGCCGGAATCATATGCCAGATATCCCAAATGTACCAACAACGTGAAAATATCATCTCTGCTTGATAAAGATGTCATATCATTCTGAAAAGTCCCTGTGTCAATCTTACAGCGCTTCCCGCCAAGCATATCTACAATCCCATCTTTTAATCCATCATAATTCAAATCAATATAATCACGTAACGATTCATAGGTCTCCGTCTTTGTCCAGTAACTGTCAAAATCCTTATACGCTATTAGTTCCATAATTGAATTAGGACAATAGACATGTCCAATATTTTCAAACCGATAACCATCATACCATCTCTGTACTTCACTAAACTCCAATTCATATGTTCTGCACAATTTTCTTACTTCTTCTTCCGTAAATCCTATGAACGCTGCCAATGGTCCCGGCTTCAGCATCGTAAATTCTTTAAAATCTGTCAATGCGGACTGACTGCCATACTTTTTAATTGGGAGAATCCCCGTCATATATGCTCCTGCAACAGCCTGAGAAGTCTGCCCGCTCTTAAACAGACTGCGAAGCAGATTAATATATTCCTTCTGTACTTCCCCATTCCCTTTGACTTCTCGGAATACCATATCCCACTCATCAATAACTATAAAAAATCTTCTCCCAGTCTTTGCATGAATCTGTACAAAAGCCTTATAAAGCGTCTTTGTTCCTTTTCTTACGCATCCTGGAAATTCTTCTTCCAATTCTTCGATTACCTCTCTTTGCATATCGCTTACGATCTTATCAGCAGTCTCAGCTAATGTCACAAACGGCGTCATATCAAGATAAACTGTATCAAACTGATTCAGATATTTCTCAAATTCCGCACCGGTTTTCTTCGCAATTTGAAGATCCTTAAAAATCGACTTTGCATCGGCTCCTTTTGAATAATATGCTGCCAGCATCTTGGCCGCGAATGATTTCCCGAAGCGTCGGGGACGGCTTGAACATGTCAATTTCCTTGATGTGCAGAGCACACTGTTCGTGTAGGCAATCAACTCTGATTTGTCTATATACTGACCCGTCCTCAAAATCTCTGCGAATCCGTCGGCTGTCGGATTAACATAAACTCCCATTCAAGCAACACATCCCTTCCCAGTGTATTCGTATCACTATTATACACCAAATTTTTCCATATAATGTCAACTTTCTGACAAATTCCTATTCTTATGATGATATAAAAAGGATGAATTGTCAATGTAAACCATTCGACAACTTTTGACGTAGTCTAAAAAACACTTTTGCGGATGGTCACTTAGTTCGTTACTTGTGGGGAATAAATATCTGAATTCTCCCATGATGAATCACCGCTTGTAATCTTAATGATCATATCTGATCTCACTCCATAAGCCAGATTATCCTATAGTTTATTCTACTTCTCTTTTCTCTATCAAATTCTTCCATTTTTCTTCTATTATATCAGAAGCAAAATCTCTGGCAATTTTATATGAATTTCGTTGAAATTCTTCTAGCTGCTTTTTATCTGCAAATATTTCAATAATTTTTTCTGCAATAGCATCCGTCAGTTTTTCATCTTCTTCTATATAATTTGTATTAAAATCGACCAGATAACCATTCTTTCCAGGCTGAATAAACAGATGATTACCATATCTCACATTCAGCCCAATCATAGCTGTTCCGGAAGCGACAGCCTCTAGAAGCGAAAGCCCTAACGTTTCCCCCAGCGAAGCACTTATATACACTTCATACTCCTTATAGAGCTCTGTCACCTCCATCCACCCCATAAAATGGATATAGGACTGTGCCTTATTCTGCAACACTACATTTTGTATATACTGCAGGTAACCATCATCACTCCCATAAATATCAATAGTAATATTGGGATTCATCTGATGTGCTTTTATTACACTTTTTATAATCCAATCAATCTTCTTCCGCTGTTCAATTCTCGAAACAGAGATTAACGAATAAGGCTTTCTTTTCATCTCTGAATATCTGAGTTTTTCAATCCCTCCCGCTGGTATTACTGCAATCTTCGGGATATTACACTGATATTCTGACAATATCTCTATTAACTCCCTCTTTTGTTCCTTTGTAGACACCACAATAGTGTCAATCATCTTTGAATACTTAAATGAATAATTGTATTCCCTGGCTAAATATACTTCGTATGGATCCTCGCCTTTTTCATAAAAATGTCTGGAGTGCATGATAAGAATCAATCTAGCCTTGCCTTTGAATTGAAAAATTGGCTGCACAAAATCATACCTTGCAGGACGATCTAAAATAACAACATCTTGCTCTTTTAAATCTAATCTCCGGATAAATGTAACAAGAAACTGCTGCTTGGTATAAATTGTACCATTAGGAAACAAATACCACTCTTTCTCTCCTTCAAATATCTGGTCATAAGCAACCGAACCGTTTCGATTATAATATGTACGCTTTACCAGCTTTGCGCAAGCGTTCTGACCAACTCTCTCTGTCACATAACAATCAGCATAAGAGATTCCATCCATGTAAATCTCTGTACGAACCAACTTTGCCTGTTTATAATAATGGATACCATAATAAAACTCTTTGTTCTCTTCATCCAATAGAATCGTTGCAATAATGCAGCCGTTTTTAATCAACCAAATCTCATTTTCCCGCCATTCTACAGACGTACATTGCAGACTCTTTCTTAGTTCCTCTGCCTTATCCTTTGCTTTCTCATTCAATTCTAATATGTGATTATCCGTAAAATACTGATGCATACTTAGCATCTGCACTGGCTTAATCCCAACTTTTCTATAACGGATAATATCCCGTCTTGTAGGCGGTTCTGTAAAAATATATTTAACAGAATACGGTACACCCTCTAACATTCGGGCACGATATCCCTGCGCTATATCACCTCCCCCAAAAATATATCCGACCATTAGAGTAAATATATAAATTGACATATCTTATTTCTCCATATTTATCTTATCCCACAATTTCCCATACTCTTCATACCCCGTTGTCCTCGAAAACAGAGATAACTCACTTTTTGCAAATCCCTTCAACAGCTCTATTCTTTCCGAGTTTCCATACTCCAGATAAAACAAAATAGCCCGTTTATGATCTTGAAATATTTCATCTTCTGTTTTTCTGAACCATTGATCTACAAGAGTGCCATTACGTATACTCCTGTCATATTCGTACAATGCGTCATCCAGATAACATATCCTGTCTGCATAAGATAATATATACGGCGTCCATGCCTCATCATCAAATATAATTAAAGGAAATCTATGTTTTTTCACAAGCGAGGCTCGATACAGCTTGTTCCAAATCGAAAACAATGCATATCCATTAGCAGCATACTTGTGTAGAAACTCATCTATCATTATTGCCACATCCTCTTCTAATGGATATTGCATTCCAATCTCATAATTGCCATTTATAATCTGACATATAGATGTGACTGCTATATCACAATTATTCTTTTTAATTGAAAGATATAAACGCTCTAACATATCAGGGCGAATCATATCATCGTTATCCATAAATGCAATAAATTCCCCGCTCGAATGTTCTATTCCAGTATTTCTTGCTGCTGGAACACCTCGGTTCTCTTGATGAATTACAATCACATTCGAATATTTTCCAGCATACCAATCAACAATATCGGAAGTATGATCTGTACTTCCATCATCTACAAGAATAATCTCCAGATCAGTGAAAGTTTGCGCTAATACTGTATCTATGCTTCTGGCAATATAGTCTTGTGCATTATACACAGGCATAATTAAACTAATCAATGCTTTATCATATTTCTCTGTACCCAAATATATCCTTTTAGATTTTGCCACAACCATCCGGCCTTTTCTGGTATTGATATAGGCTTTAACGACAAACCCTTCTTCTTTCCCCCGCCCTTTTACAAGAAAATAATGCTGATAACCGTTTTCTGTCTCTCCTATCAACTCTCCCTGTGAATTATAGATCAAAAAACCATCCGGCTTACCTTTCAGATTCCAGGACAACGCCAGATTCCCACTATAAGACTCCTTTAATGATGCTGAAACAAGTTCAAAATCATCTAAATCATAAATATCTTCCTTTTGTGCCAATGATTTTCCTATGTCTTCTCTAAAAAGAGTCTGAATAGAATTAATTAAACATTTTTTTGTATAATACCCATTTCTCAAAGCAGGAGCAAATTGTTCAACATGCTGAACATACTTCTGATACTCCGAAGTATTCATAGTCTCAATCTTCTTCACTGCCTCATCCAAAGAGTTAATTATCACCCCAAGATGATTTTCCTCTATTAGTTTCTCACAAGAAATACCTGCCGGAACAATTACAGGAATGCCCGCCGCAAGATATCTGCTTACCAGAAAAGAATTACCATATCTCATATATTCGTAAGCCTGTTCGTCCTGATACCATTCAAGTCCAAACCCTCCTTCTGATAATTTCCATGATACTATATCCGGGTTCAGTATACCCATTCTATGAACATTCTTTCCCCGAGTCTCTACTGACGAATATAACTTCAACGGAACAGAATAATCCCATTCATCGACTCCCTTAAAACCCACATTACCTATATAATGAATTTCTTTTTGAAACTCAGGATTGCCCTGAACATGCACGTCCAACGTATCATCCCACATTTCTTGAACAATAAACTTCATACCGTCCCGAATCCCTGATTCCAGCAAGAATCTTTTCATTTCATAAGAAGGAACAATCAATGCCTCCGCCCGATTATATAATTCTACCGTCTCTGCTAACATAAACCGACTGCCTCTGATCATCAACGCTTCCAGGCTGTGTATAAAGATTATAATTCGACCATGGTATGCTTTAATATGCTCTACTAAAGCTCGTTCGAACTTTAATCCATTCCAGGTATGAAACTGGCAAACTACAATATCCCCTGCCTGTATCCCCGCAATAATTCCATCAAATCTAACATTGCGATGTTCTGGTTTCTCAGCATTTGCATTATAGTAATATAACCCCATTTCCCTAAAACCTAACTGATGTGCAATCTCTGCCGTCATACATTGTATAGATTGCAATGTATTTCCCATTCCATTTAACTTAGTAATATATACATTCATAACTGTAACCCTTTCAGAATTTCTACTTTTTATATTCTGATAATCTCTCAGACAACAACTTAAAAATCTCCCCTGCCAATACCAAAATTATACCAGTAACTTCTTCCACCTTTCTCCAATTAATTCAGAGGAAAAATCTTTAGCTATCTCGTAAGATGCCTTATGGAATTCCTTCAACCGCTCTTCATCCTCAAAAATATCCACAATTCTTTCTGCCATATCCTCAATCAACTTACTATCATCCCCATCAACATAGCTTCTGTCAAAATCAATAAGATACCCGTTTCTTTCAGGTTGAATAAATAAACGATTGCCATATTTTACGTCTAATCCAATTACCGCCGTGCCGGAACCTACCGCTTCCATCACAGACAAACCTAATGTTTCCCATAATGATGCGGATATATATACTTCATAATTTTTATAAATTTCTGTAACATCCATATGTCCCATAAACCGAATATAAGACTGCGCATGATTTGCCGACACTATGTCCTGCAAATCTTGCAGATAGCCGTATTCATCGCCGCCATATATATCAATAGAAATATTCGAATTCTTCTGATGTGCTCTTACAACACTCCTTATAATCCAGTCTATTTTCTTTCTCCTGTTAATGCGGGAAACCGTTATTAACGAATACCTTTTTCTTTCCCTCTCCGGATAACGTAATTTGTCAATTCCCGCTACTGGTATCACCTCAACGTTTGGAACACTACGTTTATATTCCTGCAATTTTTCTATCAACTCTTTCTTTTGTTCCTGCGTGGATACTACCATGGTATCAATCTTCTCCGAATATTTAATCCAATATAAATATGCCCAATTGAAATATAGATGTCCCCAATGTGGGTCTTCTCCTTTTTCATAATAATGTCCTGAGTGAAAAAATGTCATAAACCGCGCCCTTTTTCCATATTGAAAAAGAGGCTGTACAAACTCACATTGTGAGCCACGATCTAAAAAAACAATATCCTTTTCGGATAGATTGAGCTTCTTTACAAATTCCGCCACAAACTGTGATTTTGTACAAATTCTGCCATCAGGAAATATATAACGCTCTTCTTCTCCTTTAAATACCTGATCATACGCTATCGAACCATCCCTGGCATAAAATGTACGTCTTGAAACCTTAGCATAAAACCCCTTGTCCGACTTTGCAGTGACGTAATAATTTACAAAACTTATTCCATTAGTATAAAATTCTGTACGTATCAGTCTTGCCCTGCTATAATAATGAATACCATAAAAATATCCTTTATTATTTTCATCCAAAAGTATCGCAGCAATAACAAAACCATTTTTAAGCAATCGAACTTCCGTATCCCGATATTCTATATCTGTATAATGCAAGATATCTTCTAATTCTCTCAATTTATCTTCTATTTTTACGGACAGCTCCAGTGTATGATTATCCGTAAAATACTGATGCATGCTAAGCATCTGCTTTATATCCACTCCTACATTTTTATAAAGATTAATTTCTTTTCTTCTGGGCAGCTCTGTAAAAATAAACTTAACAGGATGCGAAAAGTCCTTTAATACTGATGCTCTGTATCCCTGTGCGCGTTCTAAACCACCTGGTGCATATCCAACCGCCAGGTCAAATATGTAAATTGCCACTCTCTATCCTCCCAACTTTACATCTGCTCTATTTCTTCCTTCAATTCCCTATATTGGGGATAAGAAAAATAACCCATATATGCCGATGCATACATCAATGCCAGCCGTTTCAATAATTCTCTTTTTTTCTGGTTTCCATTTTTCAGGAAAAACATAACAATATCCCTGTGATCTTTGAACTTTTGTTCAACAGACCTGCTTAATAAATAATCTCCAGCTGTTCCGTTTCGAATTGTCCTGTCAAATTCATAAAGATGCTCATTAATATAACAAACTTTTTCTGCATATGATAATATATACGGGGTCCACGCTTCATCCTCATATATTACTGGTGCAAATAAATGTTCTTTTACCAGGGATGCTCTGTATAACTTATTCCAAACCACCGGATAAGCGTATCTGATATAATATTCAAAAAAGTCTTCTGACCGAACAGCTGTATTCTCTGCCATTGGATACGCTGCCGCTTCCTCATAGCCTTCATTCCTCAACAAATAAATAGATGTCATCGCTATGTCGCAATTATTTTCTACAACAGCATCGTATAACCTTTCTATCATGTCCGGTCTTATCATATCATCATTATCCATAAACGCTATATAACTCCCGGCTGCATGCTTTATCCCCGTATTCCTTGCTGATGCCTGGCCTCCGTTTGATTGCGGGACCGATTTTATCTGCGGATATCTTTTTTCATACCAGTCAATAACCTTTTGTGTTTGATCCGTACTTCCATCATTTACAATAATTATTTCCACATCAGTAAAAGACTGTGCTAATGCGGTATCAATACTTCTGGCAATATATTCTTCTGCATTGTATGCAGGCATAATCAGACTGACTACACTTTGTAAAGCAGATTTTTCCGATACAGCTGCTATTTGGGATTCTGCTATAATCATTTTTCCTTTTAACGTTCTAATATACGCCTTTACAATAAACCGAGCCTTTTTCATGTGATTTTTCAAGAGCAGATAATGTTCTAAACCATCAATAACTTCTCCTTCCACTCTTCCTGAATCCGCATCATAAATCAAAAATCCTTCAGCCTCTCCGCGAAATACCCATGACAAAGCCAGATGATTTCCATAAGATTCATTAAGACACACATATTCAAATGTACAATCAGGCATAATATAAGTCTTGTCTGACTCGTAATAAGTATGCATATCCTTTCGAATCAACATTTGAACGGCATCCATCAAACTCTTCTTAGTAAAATAACCTTCTCTTAAAAGAGGTGCAAATTGTGCTATCGCCGATGTATATTCCCTATACTCTTTCTCTGTAATATTATTCACAATTTTTACCGCTTCTTCCAATGTGTCCACAACTATCCCTAAATGATTTTCTTCAATCATGCATTGATTAGAAATCCCCCTGGGAACTATTACCGGTATTCCAGCCGCGAGATACGTACTGAGTTTCAAACTGTTATTTACTGATAAATACTGATGCCAGTATTCGTCGCCATACCATACCAAACCGAATCCGCCGTCCGCTAAGACTGACAGCAAATGTTCCGGCTGCATCCAACTCATTTTTTGAACACGCTTCCCCTGGCATTCTTGATTTGAATATATTTTTAATGGCACCTCATAATTCCATGCATATGCAAATCTAAATCTGTCCGGATTCCCCGCAAAGTGAATCTCTCTTTTTAACTTCCCTTTCCCCAAAGATTTTAATTGAGTGGTATAGTCCCATAATTCCTGTACAATAAATTTCATTCCAGGCTGAATACCATTTTGCAGCAAAAATTGCTTCATCCCATAAGATGGTACAATTAATGCCTCAGCCTCATTGTATATACTCACCGCATCGTGCAACATATGACGACGATTTTCAAACATCATTGCTTCCAAATCATGAATAAAAATCACAATACGCCCATGATATGCCTTGATATGCCTTACCAATGCCCTTTCAAATCCCGATCCATTCCACGTAGGGAACTGACATATCACAATATCCCCTGCGCTAATACCCGCAATCATCCCATCGAATCTTCGCCCGCGGCTCTCTCCACTCTCATTATCTGCATTGTAACGATAGACTCCCATTTCCCTGATACCAAGTGTATGAGCTATATCAGCCGACATTTTCTGCGCATACTGCTCTGTACTCGTAATATGCATTCCATTCAATTTTGTAATGTACACATTCATAGACATTCCCCCCAAAAGTCCCTCAACTTTTCCCTGGTCTCATATTTCTTTTCCTGTTGCTTCCCCACATATTTCTGCATTAGCTTAACATTGTTCACCAAACCCTTCATCAGCAAAGCTAATTTTTCAGCATTTCCCTTAGGAAAAATGCACTCCTTTGCGACCAGTTCCCTGCGGTGTAACGTGTTTTCAAACCCCATAATCAGTAAGTTCCGCTGATGTGCAGCATCTATCGCATTAAATGTTTCCCAATAATAATTAATATCCAGATAGAAATCACATTTATTCCATAAAATATTCAGATCCTGCATGCTAATCTGAGGATAGATCTTCACATTTACCTGTTCGCCCAATTTATAAAGCTTATCTGACACCTGTGTGCTGGCCGCTATATGAAACGTAACCTCTGAAAGTTCATGAATTAGATATTCGATTCCTTCTAATTGATCCGAAGATGTTAAAATCAGCGCCTCTCCTTTCGCATCATTTATTGGATATTCTTTCGGTATCACATAAAAACAATAACCATTCTTTTCGCCCATCCTGCTGTATTCATCCAACAGTTCATTATTTGGAAATAAAATATATTCCCACTTATTTTTCACATCTGGATTCAACTTTAATAAACTAAGTTCCTCCTTATCCTGTATAAATAATATTCTTTTTTCGTCCTGTCCCACTTCTTCCAGATAGTATTCTACAAATTCAGCATAGGAAGTAAAAAAGGCTTTCATTTTACCACACGCCAGCAAAGTAATCGTATCATTCTGCGGCTGTTCTACAATCACCTCCTGATTTCTTACGGAATAAAATACCTTTGACTCTATATTTCTGTCCATATCAAAAAATTCACTGGCAAATTTCATGGCGTACTTATTATAGTAATCAATCTTATACACCCAGCCATTTTCCATACACCATTCAACACGCTGTACACTTTTTTTCTCCGATGATTCCGCAAAATATATATCCGCCTTTTTACAGCCCATATCGTAAATTGCTCCTCGCATGCCTACTGACCTAATTTCCCAAAATTCTGGCACTTCCAGAAAATTATAGTATAATTCTTTCTCTTCAAGAATTTCCTGATTCTGTTCATAAACAAAATAAGTGTAAGGTGACAAAACTCCCGCCGGTAAAAAACCATCATCCCTCAACACTACAAATTTTATGTTAAGATTCATGCATTGCATTGTCTCTTGTATTTTCCTTGTATTATCTGTATATTTATTAAAAACAACTATCATCTCGCACCCTCTTCCCCCACTTATTACAAATCAACTCAAATTCTTGCTATGCTAATGACACATTACCCGTACCACATCAGATATACTTGCATATCTATATTTAACTGTAGGGCTGTCTCTCTTTATCGAAACAGCCCCACCTTTGCTAAGCGAAAATATTCAAAAGTGCCAGAACAACCCAAACAACCGCGAGTACAATATGTACGATCTTAAGAGGCTTATTCTTCGTATTAAATACAAGCGCCACACTATATACCGCAAGTATTAACTCCAAAACAATTACAACAGTAACTGCACTTAACCCTGTTCCTAACATAATTTCTTCCTCCTGTTATTTAAAATATTTTTATTTCAAAAGATTTGCATATGCCGCTGTATCTTCTGACATAGCCGCCTTTTTCTGCAAATCAATTTGCCTGTTAATGATCTCTTCATGCCCCATAACTTCCTTCAGGAAATTAAGCATCGCTTCATGGTTATCAAACACATGCTCCGGTGCAATAAACGCTTTATTATGCAGTGTCTGTTTGAAACCAAGAATCAACTGGTTATGTAAGAATGCCTGTTTAACTGCAGATACAATCTCATTCTCATGATTGATATCCAGATAATAATCACAAATATCAAACAACTCTTCTATCTTTCCTGTCCGTGCGCCAGGATATAACGTTACGTTTTCATACTGAGACAGGCTCGTCAGCTTAGACGACATCTCCGTAATAGCCGCTATATGAAAATGCATCTGCGGAAGCGCCTTAATTAGTTCCTCGCATTTTTCAAGTCTGTCAGAATTCGTACAGATTAATGCCTCATTCCTGTCCGTATTCTGTCTGCTGTATGCATAGGCGAATCCAAGCGGTTTTAGCACTTTCTCTGACGCCCCAAGCTCAATGAGCTTCTCATAACTGTCTTTTTTCTGCACATAGATCGCTTTTGTACGCTTAGAGCCTCCATTTAGAATCATCTGCATATTACCGGGTATATCATTTCTGACGCCTTCCTGCCAGAACAACACATCCTCTTGTCTGCCGGCCGGCATTCTCTCAGACACGAATAACGGCGTAGACAGGGAATTAAAGAAGATTCTGCTGTTCATCGCCCCCATCTCTTCCAAAAGCTTTAATATAAGGTCTGCTTTACTCTTATACACATAGACTCTGCCGTCTCGGTTCAGAATAATGTCATGAGTCACGAAATTCTCCAGGATCGTCTCCCTGCCGTCCGCATCAAAATATGCCCTGCAGAAACGTTTTCCATCTTTACTGAAAAACGTTCTGGCGTACAGCGCTCCATACCTGTTATAATGATCGCTGGATCTGACGGTTCCTTTTTCGTCCAGCCAGTCCACAACACGTACCAGTCTCTTATGCTTCGGTTCTGCATAGAAGATGCGGCCGCGCTCACGGTGCAGATCATACACTTTCCCGTTAGAATTATTTCCGCTGATCTCCCAGTAGTCCGGAACATTAATCTGATTAAAATACCGTGCTTTCTGCGGAACCTTTTTACTCTTGCGAAAATCACCGCAAAAGTACTGATAAACGGAGATTACATCCTCCGGGAAAAATCCATCGTCTTCAATTACTGCCACTGGTCCCGTAAAACCAGCTCTTCGAAAAGACTGGCGGAGCATCTCACTGTCTTCTCCATAGTTATCCAGCAGAAGAACCGCATCTGTTATTCCACTATATTTTTCCATCTAAGCTCCACCTCCTTCGTGAGAAATCCTTTCGCCTTATCATAAGAATGTTCATGAAAACTATCCAGATCAGCCTCTGTAAACAGGCGCGTCAACCGATCTGTCAATTCTTCTATCTTCTGCTTCTGTGTCGTATCTTCATCTACCGGGATCAGATATCCATTCTTCCCATCATCTATAAATGTAGGATTGCCATATCTTACATCAAAGCCTATGATCGGAAGGCCGCCGCCTATTGCTTCCATAAGAGTCAGACCAAATCCCTCGCTCATAGAGCCCGACAAATATAATTCATAATCCTGATAAACCTCTTTCAGATTCTGCTGCCCACGGAGGATAATGTAATTCTCCGCCCCAAGCTTCTTAATCAGCTCCCGAAGCTTC
Organism: uncultured Dorea sp.; assembly: GCA_947647815.1. Lineage (GTDB taxonomy): Bacteria > Bacillota > Clostridia > Lachnospirales > Lachnospiraceae > Sporofaciens. The sequence continues at coordinate 19,434 of CANSLW010000014.1, forward strand.
TGCTCCTCACCGCCTTTTCCATAGATGTCCAGTGACAGCTGCGGAATCGTCTCATGCACCTTTACAACAGCCTCTATAATCCAGTCTATATGTTTCTCACTTGCCAGTCTGGATGCAGTCAGAATGGAATATGGCTTGCGGTTAATCGTCGGATACTTAAGTTCATCCAGACTGCCCACCGGAATCGTATGAACGACCGGTGTTACACCCTTATATTTCCGGAAATGCTCTTTCAGCAATTTATTCTGCTCATCCGTTGCTGTGACATAAAAGTCAACATGTTTATACATTGAAAAAGAATACTCATAATAATTATTCCAGAGTATGTTATTCTCATCCGTACTGCTTTCACTGAAATGATCCGCATGAATGACAATCCCTGCCTTAGCATCCCCCATATTCTGCAAGATTGTCTGACCAATTCCTGTTGTGCGGTCAACCAATACGATATCCTCTTTCGTAAGATTCAGCCGGGATACCATGTATCCTACGAACTCTTCTTTTGAACAGAGCAGCTTATCCGGGAACTGGTACATCACCTTCCCGTCATCGTTGATCTCCTCATAGGCAACCGTACCGTCTTCATTAAAAAACCTGCGCAGATACATATGAGCCTTGTTATCAAGCGGCGCATAATATTCTGAAAAGACTCTGCCATAGATGAAATAATCTTTCCGAATCAGATATCCCCCTGATACGATCTCCACTCTGTGAACAAGATCCGACTGCCCGTCCACAAAATAAACCGCGTAGTAATTATTATTTCCTGAAAATACCAGTCTTCCATTCTTTCCGTTTCTGGTATATGTATATTCATCTGTAGGAAGCGTCTTTTTCAGGTCGTTTAATGTATATGTAACCGGCGCAATCTTAAAATCTGTAAAAAATGTATACAGCCAGATAATCTCTGAGTCCAGAAATCCAATATTTTTCGTCAGATGCTCGATATTCTCCGCCGTAATCATATCTGTAAATATAAACTTTGCCTCGGCTCCGATATTCCTGAACATGACTGCCCGGTAACTCTGCGCATATTCTACACCGCTGGACGCCCAGCCTATGCCAAGATTAAAATTATAAATCATCTTTCGTTTCCTCCATTACGGGAACAGCACATACATCTCTCCCGCCTTGTTATATGCTTTTTCTCCCAGAAATATATTTCTTACGATTTCCTTCTTAATCATACTTTCCATCCTAAGAAACGAATCATATGCCTCTCCGTGATATTCAAACACCGGATTCCTCTGTGCAGTGGCGCGGCCGCTGACAACATACTGCAGCTGCTGCAGATAATCCACCTGCTCCACCCATGCGTTATCAATCGCCTGAAGGGCGCACAGACGGATATACTCCTTTAACTCTTTTCTTGATGAAAATAATTCTTTTTTATTCTTCCAAACTGTGTTGACATAAGAAATCAATGCTTTCTCCAACGTTTTTTTCTTTATATGATTAATATTCAGAAATCTATTATCCAGATTATAAGAGATATTATTCAGCACATATCTTGTGATATCGCCTGTGGTAAGACGGCGGTTCTCTTTCAAGAAGGAACGCACACCCTCATATGCCAGCTGACGTACCATCTTAAGTTCCAGGCTCCCGCCGTCTAACAGACGGTTCCTGACATCGTACATCATCGTCCGCTGACGCTTCATGACTTTATCATAGTCAACTGACCGCTTCCTCTGTGAGACGGCCATCTCTTCCTGGAGCTTCTGTGTTCCGTTAATCAGCTTCCTAAGCTTTCTCTTTGAAATCCGGCGATCCTTATCGACATATTTTTCCAGTATCTTCTCACCTACCGCAGAGACTGCATCATCCTCAAGAGAGACAAAGAACTGACTGCACCCCGGATCTCCCTGCCGTCCTGCACGGCCTCTTGCCTGACGCTCCAGACGGATATTTGCCATACGTCCGATACCAATCACGGCAAGCCCGCCCAGTTCCTTTGATTCTGAATCCAGACGGATATCCGTACCTCTTCCTGCCATACCGGTAGATACAGTAACCGTACCTTTTCGCCCTGCTTCCTTAATAATCTGGGCTTCCCAGTATGCATTATTGGCATTCAATACGCTATGCGCTACCTGTTTCTCAATCAAGACACGGGACACCAGTTCCGTATCCGCAATGGTAGATGTCACAATCAACACCGGCTGCCCGGTCTCATGCCGTCTGAGCACCTCTTTAATTGCTTCTTCGTACTGTATCTCTGCATTTTTAAAGAACAGATCCTTCTTATCCTCTCTTAGGAGAGGTCTGTTCGGCGGAATAACTGCAACCTTTTTCTTATATACTTTACGTAATTCCTTCTTAGCATCCGCAATCGTACCGCTCATACCTGACAGACGCGGGAATAACAGAAACAGATTCTGATAAGTTATCGAAGCAACCGACCTGTTTTCCTGTGAAATCTTCATCTTCTCCTTTGCCTCGATTGCCTGATGCATACCGCCTCTGAGCTTCATTCCCGGGAGGACACGGCCTGTTCCGTTATCAAGCAGTGAAACTTCTCCCTTTTCAGTAACGACGTAATCCTTGTCCTTCTCCATCGTGATATGCGCCTTCAGGGCAAGGGTCACATGCCTGTTGATTTCAAAATTTTCCGCCGCGTAGAATTTATCTATACGAAAATATCGTTCCGCATATGCAACTCCTTCATCGGTGAGCCATACGCTCTGATCTTCCTCTATATAATCACGTTCAGGCTGTAACGTCGTCACAAAAAAATCTGCCATTGTATATAGATTAGACTGAACGCGCGGCGCACCGGATATAACCAGCGGCATCGTCGCCGCATCCATGAGAACCATATCCGCTTCGTCGATGATAACATAGTAAAACTCCCGCATAAAACGATCGTCAGCGCTGGACACAAGATTGTTCAACAAATAATCAAATCCTAATACCGAATGTGTCGTATACACAATATCCGCTTTATAAATCTGACGCTTCTTCTCATTATCCATGCTCTCTTCCGGATTCGTGTTCACGCCTGAACGTGCAGTCACACCCAGGAAATCATATACCGGTCCCATTTCCTGCGCATCGCGGGCCGCCAGATAATCATTCGCCGTGACCAGCATCGTACTTTTCCCGGTCAATGCATTCAGATAAAGGGGCATGGTTGCTGTTAACGTCTTACCCTCACCGGTATTCATCTCAGCCAGATAACCGTAATGAAGCGCAATACCCCCCAGAATCTGACAATCATAAGGCTCCATGCCAAGAATTCTCCTGTCTGCTTCACATACAACCGCATATGCTTCCGGAAGAATGCTGTTCGTTGATGCCCCTTCCGAAATACGTCTTCGGAATTCGTTCGTTTTCCTTCGCAAGGCATCGTCACTTAATCCCCTCATCACCAGTTGTTCGCTCTTTACTTTTTTTAATATATGATAAAGTTTTCTATTCGCCATCTATTATTTCCGTTATCACTATTGAATGAAAATGAAACTGTGTTGCTCCGGCATTAATCAGCTGTACTTCATAGCTAAATGTTTTTAACGGACACTGAAAGTCGTCTTCACCATCTCTGATAATCTGACTTCCTGCCTCCGCATCATAGCGGTCATAAAATATAAGTTTCACGATTAATCCATCCAGAGAATCTGCCGAAACGTCCAAACTGATATGATATCTGCCCTCTCCGTCTATCATAGGAAGCGCCGGTTCAATACGCATCATCTGATAATTTACTTTGGAATACCAGCGCTTTATCACGGTTCCCGGCGGCATCAGTTCATTTTTAAATTCTACATGATCCTTCGCATGGAAAAATATTTCGCTCCCATATATATAGGCGTCTTTTACATATTCATTCCAATAGATCTTCCATGATTCACCTGTCATTGTCTCTACCTGTCTGCATTTTATATATCCAAAATATTCCTTTGTTCAAAATCTTTCCGCATTATTTCCCGATACTGATTCACAAACCATTCTACAATACCGGATGAATTATCGTTGTGCCTGCCATGCAGACCCTTTCCGTATATTCTGGCATCGGCATTCTTCAAATGTGTCTGAAGCTTCTCATACGCTGTTCCGTCGTAATCGTCTTCTATCATATATGCCGCGGCAAATCTGGTACCGCTCCAATCCGTGCGGTCAAATTCATCCCAGAACCGATTGTTCAACTGGCTGACAGCCTCCGGATCCAGACTTTTACATATCTTGTGCAGAACATCCAGAGAAGTAGGAAATGTACCAGGACGGTTAATTCGTTCATTTTCAGCCACATCTCCGATGCTCGCCAAAGGTTTGCCGATCAATATAGTATTGGGATGGATCCTGCAGCCATAGTATAATGCGCCGAACGTTCCCATGGAAAGTCCTGACAAAATCACCTCTGAATTCCGGAATCCAAGCTGTCTCATATGTTCCCGGATAATCTGTTCAATCATATCTTCATATTCTTTCGTCCCAAGATAAAAGCTTCCGCCTTCCAGTCTGGCTTCTGTAATCAAAAGAAACGGGTGTCCCATCTTTCTCATCATATAATACCCCTCAAATCCCTCCTGAGTCTTATATCCTGAAAAATAGACATTCAATGGCGGCTTGAAGTTTCCGGGATCAAAATAATAAAATATTTCTTCCCTCTCTGAAGTAACTGCTCTCCCTCCGCCCGGCATAAAATTCCCTTTTCCCCTTCTTGAATGGCGGTCATGCAGCGCCGTGACTCTTAGATGCCCCTGTCCTTTTGCCTGAAGAGATATAAATATATATCCTAGATTATCACTTTTATTCACTACGCATATAATCTCATCTAATTCGTTTTCTGCAAAAATCCGATTAAATTGTACTTTAGGATCAGTACCATATCCAAACGTAAAAAGTGTTATTTCCAGACCAATTTCAACCGTATTATCTTTCTTGTACTCCAACCAGAATTCTATTGCCTGATTCCCTTCAACAGGGATATTGTTCCGCCAGAATACAATCTGCGTCAACTCAGCCCCATAATCTCCGGTCAAATCAACACTTTCATACCCTCGCCATGAAACCTTTCCCTGAAATCCCTGTGCTACGGACACATTCTGAGGCATGTATTTTTCTCCATATGAACCTGAAAAATAATCCGGCAAATCCTCTTTCAACAAACAGGATAATTCTTCATCCGAAAGCCTTCTTCCCATCTTTCTCGCAAATAGCTGCGTCGTTACATCATCCTTTTTCAACAGAACATTCTCTGTTATAAATAAAGTATAGGCTCTTGAAAATCGTATAAGGTAATCTGCTTCCTCTGCACTGACTTCGCGGTCCAGAATCACAACATCCATATCCTTCTTCGGCAGTTCAGAAAAATCTGGTTCATAGTACCACTCTGCGCAATCTGATACCTGTATTAATTTGCTAAAATCTTCAGTTCCCAGCTGCAATACTTGTACTGTTTTCAATGTTAGTAATAACCTCTTTCCACCGTTCTATCAGATATTGTGCCGTATGAGTCTTTCCCAGTTCATATGACCGAATCATCGCTTCATTCCAATTACTCAGGCTTTCCAGATAATATCCTATATCGTCCCCTAATTCAGATAAATCCGTGTTAATCCTTCCGTTCTTCTCCGGACGCATATATTGAGTCGCGGCTCTTAATATCTGCGGAATCCCCATACTCACACAAGATATCTGCAAGAACAGATCCGGTGTGTCCGCCAAATCTACCAAAAGTCTTTGTTCTCTCACACATTTATTTGCCGACAATTCATCAACACACTGTTCTACTACAAATAAAACCGGAATCTGATCTTCTTCGTCTAATAAGAATTCAAACTTATTCTTATTCTCTTTTCTCGCCCATTCAGGCGGATATCCATTATACCGCAATATCTCCCTCACCTGATTAAGCAGTACATCTTCCCGGTTAAATTCTGCATTTCTGGTAAATATATGTACTCTGGCATCCTGGTTCTCTTCCAAATACGCCGCCAGATATTTGACAGCTGTTCCCAACGTTCCCGCCGTCAGATGATCGACTGGAAACAGAATCTTCTGCACACGCAGCTGCTGGCTGATTCCCGGATCAATTCGCGTATCATAAGGCGGAATATTTATCTTAGCCGTATCCTTAAGGCTCTTTTGTCCAAACAAAATCTCAAGATTATCCTCTGAATCCGTTACTATATAATCAGCATGAGAAAAAGCCTGTATCACTTCTCTCTTATCTTCTAAAGAAAGTCTGTCCCCAAAAACAGAAAAAATAGTCTTTCTGTTCACTAACAACCTGTCAAGCATCGCCAAATGCTGTTCATGCGCCGCCACGCAAAAAATATCCGCGTCTTTTGTCGTCCCAAGATAAGATGTAAGAACTTCCTCTATCACCTCTTCCATCGACACATAAATATTCTTCTGAAAAGGGATTCCCCTTTCTCCGTCTGCTGTCCGGATTAAGTACTGATTGCTGCGTGGATTCACGATTACATGTCCGTCTGCAAAATGACACAGTTTCCAGACACCTTTTTCCGTCAGATACTGGTCATAAGCTTTCGTGCCATTCTCGTACACAGATGTACAAGACACAAAACCTCTGTCGTCATATATATTTTTTCTGTTAATCTGCCCATTCTGATATAAATCAACTTGTATAAGATTCCCATATTCCCCGAATTCAATCTGTGCATATTTCTCATGCCTCAACATCGCAATTATTGAAAATGGCGTATAAAGAAACTCTATACCCTTAGGCCAGTTCAGATTATGAAAAGACAAAACCGCCTGCTTCTTCCTGCGCACTTCCTGTACCGCATCAAACACCGACCAATATGGCGCTCTGAACGCACTCTGTCTGTGCAGAAAATGCCTGAAATTTGGTGCATAAGACAACAGGAGAATCTTATATTCACAGATAGCATTTCTCTGAAATAACTGAATCTGTTTGACCGTATCATCTGTCTCTGTCTGCATACGGCGCTTATACCAGAGCTGTTCATTTTCTTTCCATTCATTCATTGAATACCAAGCCGGTATAAAGTATAACATTACGTATTTTCCACTCCTGATAATTAAAATATTAAATACTAGATAAAAAAAGAATATGTATCGAATCTGTGATATGATTTTACTTCCCGATACAAAGGGCATAATATACCTATTAAAATCATTGCTGTTGCCGGCAGCAATGCCAGTTCTGATGATATCTCTCCTTTTAAAGAAAGTCCCAGAGATATCCCCATCATCAGACATAAAATACTCCCGCTTAAAATACATAACAGCAACAACTTCCTTCTCAGATATTTCCTCGTTTTCTTTCCGGCATACACGCCTACAATGCTGTCTCCGACTTTTTGAAGTTGTTCTGCCATCTCCCCCGGTGTAAGCATAATAAATGAGAACAAGATATTCAAAAAAAATATAATACCCAGATATATGGACACTCCAGTGATACTTGTCAGATTCATTTTTTCATAGATAAGCTGCAGCGTGCTGTTATCTTCATACAAAATCAGAAGAAAACGTATCAACAACTGCGGTATCATAAAAAAAGAAACTGCGAACATAACCGGCATTACACCGATTGGGTCAAGTTTAAATGCTATATAATTCTTATCTGCGTAAACATTATGAATAGACACCCTCTGAACCGGAACATGAATAATTATATTTTCCATGACAAGAATCACTACCGCCATAATCAGGCACAAAACCAATGGCTCTTGAAGCTCCTTCCAGGTATACTTCTGTATCGTGGAAAATAAATTATCTAAGATGTTCACAAGTATAATAGGTGTCTGTGCGCCTATTCCATGCTCTTTATTCAAATCCGCCATTTTATATATAATAATGGCGCCTATTACCATCTCCAAAATAGCAATTGCTCTTAAAGTCTCAATATCAAGACCGGATTCCTTAAAAACTAACTCATCCACCCGTGATATTGCAAATGCCGCTGCTATTATTACCATTAGTACCAGTGTGAAACGACCCATCTTCTGCGGCGAAATACGGGCACGAAATTCCGCTCCCCTTAAAGCCATAACAATCCAGATAATCAAAGTTGCCGTAATATATGGCATGATGCCTAGCGCAAACAATGTATACCGGTATCTGTCCCCACTGATCATCGAAAACATTATATTCTGAGAATCCAGCTCTTCTAACTGATATGCAGCCGGATCAACATTATAAAGCAAAAAACTTCTTCCAACCATGTAGACTGCAAGAATCAATATGGTAAAAAGAAGTCTCCGCCTTAATTCATGAGTTTTATTGTTCTTCAAATAAACATCCCTTCATACAAAATGCTTGCATCGACCCATTTTGCATACGCTGGTATACAAAAGCCTGCTGTCGGCAACCATCTTGCACATTATGCTATAGATGTGTCTCCGACAGAGATATCGGAGACACATCTATCAATTACAATAATTATTTTACTATCAAAAACTTACGCTCAATCCTCTTACTTGTTGTCGTCGGATTCTTCTTTATTATCTTTCTTATTTCTGCGATACCCTTCTATAGCGCTGGCAACTGCTCCGATTACAGGAATCCATGACCACCATACTCCTTCGGCTGCCGCCACGCTTGCAAGCGGTACCTCTTCATCATCAAGTTCTGTTAGTCCGCTGTCAGCATTCTCATCATCATCAACTACTCCAAGCGGTACTTCTTCGTCATCAATCTGTGCCAGTTCGTCTTGAATATCATCAATTCCTGCTGCTCCGTCAGCCGTTCCATCTGCCGCCGCTGCTCCCGCTGTAACAGTTCCGACCGGCGCCGCCGCAGTAGCTGCGGGTACGGTTCCGCCGCCTGCTCCAGCTCCTGTTCCGGCTCCACCTGCACCTGTACCAGTACCGGTTCCAGTTCCTGCCGCATCACTGGCGCTGTTGGATGTACTCGTACTTGCACTTGCAGATGCACTCGCGCTATCGCTTTCACTCGTGCTTACACTTGTACTGTTGCTTAAGCTTGCTGATACGCTATCACTTTCACTCTCGCTCATACTCGTACTATTACTTAAGCTTGCTGACGTGCTATCACTTTCACTTGTACTTGCACTTGTACTATCACTCATGCTTGCTGATACGCTATCGCTTTCACTCGTACTTGCACTGTTGCTCAGGCTGTCGCTTAAACTTGCTGATGCACTGTCACTCGTGCTTGTGGAAAGACTCTCACTTGTACTATTACTTAAACTATCGCTTAAACTTGCCGATGTACTATTACTCAAACTTATAGAAACACTCTCGCTTGTACTTACCGATTCACTCGTAGATACGGATTCGCTTGTACTTACGGATTCACTCGTGCTCACACTCTCGCTCGTAGATATGGATTCGCTTGTGCTTACCGATTCGCTCGTGCTTACGCTCTCGCTTGTACTTACCGACTCGCTTGTGCTCACACTCTCACTCGTGCTTACACTTTCACTCGTACTTACACTCTCGCTCGTACTTACCGATTCACTTGTAGATACGGATTCGCTCGTACTTACACTTTCGCTCGTGCTTACACTCTCGCTCGTACTTACACTTTCGCTGGTGCTCACGCTTTCGCTCGTAGATACGGATTCGCTTGTGCTTACGCTCTCACTCGTGCTCACACTCTCGCTCGTACTTACCGATTCACTTGTAGATACGGATTCGCTCG
>CANSLW010000015.1 GCA_947647815.1 uncultured Dorea sp.
CTAATGTTTTTTCAGGATACTATGGTAAAAGAAAGAATGTGCCTTGGCACATTCTCGCGTCTCTTATTGGTTTACGATATCAATTTTAACTTTTCTTGACACTCCACCCGAATCTTCCAAGCTCTTTTCCAAGCTCTATATATTCCCCGTGCGAATATGCCAGAAGCCCTGTAGAGTTCAGTTCAAACTTACCGTTCTTTTTCATATATTTCTCATCCACCTGAACGGCTGCGACTTCTGCAAGAAACATATGATGGGAACCCAGCTCTCTAATCTCGGTCACCTTACATTCAATATTCACAGGACTCTCCAGGATTACCGGCGCATACTTTAACTTCCCCGCATCTCCTTTTGTCAGTCCCATCTCTTTCCATTTGTCTACGTCCCTGCCCGACTTCACACCGCACCAGTCAGTTGCATATGCCAGCTTCTTCGTAGTCAGGTTGACTACGAATTCCCCGGTCTCTTTTATCATATGATAAGAATAACGTTCCGGCCTTACAGAAATGTAGAGCATGGCAGGATCAGAACAGACAGTTCCCGTCCATGCTACCGTAATAATATTCGCATTTCCCTCAAGATCCGCCGCGCTTACCATCACCGCCGGAAGCGGATACAGCATATTCCCAGGCCGCCAAACCTGCTTTCCCTCAGATATACCCATATTCTTCTCTCCTTATTATCTCTTTACTGCTGCAGTACGCCCACCAGGGTCGGAATCAACTGTTTCTTCCTGGATACTACGCCCTTCAGTATAACCTTATCCGTATCCTCGCTTAAGTCAAACGCATCGATAATATATTCTTTCGCATTATTCCCAACACAAAGCAGTTCTGTTGATTCGTCCAGGATATCCGTCAGCATAAAATAAACCATCTGAAGATTATTCTTCTTCAAAACTTCTTTCAGGTGAGGAGTCAAAATCTCCTTAATCTCTTCCAATTCTTCCTTATTCATCGAATTAATCTGGCCAACTCCAAATACAGTAGCGTCAACCGTAAATTGTTTAAAGTCCTGAAAACAGATTTCTTCTGCGCTCTTTCCTGAAAGGCTGCTTCCTGCCTTGAACATCTCTCCCGCCATCTGTTCCATATTGATTCCGGCAATCTTCGCAAGCTTCTTCGCCGCTTTCTCATCTACCTGCGTACAGGTAGGAGACCGGAATAATAGTGTATCGGAGATAATAGCTGCGCAAAGCAGGCCGGCAATCGTTGGTGTAATCTTGATTCCTGTCTCTTCATACATCTGATAGACAATCGTCGCCGTACATCCCACAGGCTGATTTCTGAAGAATACCGGTCCCATCGTCTCGATATTCCCCAGTCTGTGATGATCGATAATCTCCACAATCTCTGCCTCTTCAATTCCATCTACCGCCTGTGACTTTTCATTATGATCTACCAGAATCACTCTCTTCTTGCTTACGTCTAAGAACCTACGTCTGGAAATCAGTCCCTTGAATCTTCCATGTCTGTCGAGAATTGGAAAATCACGGAACTTCTTCTTCGTCATTACTTCTTTGATATCATCCACATAATCAGTCACACGGAAAGTAGTAAGCGGAGTTTTCGTCATAAAATGTTTCACCGGAATACTCTGGTTAATCAACCTTGCCACTGTAAACGTATCATGAGGCGTACTGATAATTACAATACTCTGTTCCTCAGCCCTCTTGATTAATCTCTTAGAGATCTCTGAACTCTGGCAGACCACCAGGCAGCTTGCATCAATATCCACCGCACATGCCTGGGATTCATATCGATTCCCAAGAATAACCAGATCGTCTTTTTCTATGAACTCTTCCATCAATTCTGGACTGGACGCGCCTATCGTCACTTTTCCTTTGGTGAAATATCCATGCTCATTACCACAGATCAGCGTCCCATCTAAAGTCTTAACAATATTCTTATACTGGGTCTTTGCATTGGACAAGATACGGTTATCATAAACATCCATATGAGATGTCGCAATATCACCTGTGGAAATAACACCCACCAGTTCTTCATCCTTGATAATCGGCAGTGTCTTGACATTCTGTTCCTTCATCTTTTCCCAAGTCTCCTTGATTGACACATTGGGCTCCACACCTTCAATCTTATGTATATCAATATCCTTCGCCTGCAGTTTTACATTCGTCAGCAGAGACGGGGCTGTCACTTTAAACCTCTTCAAGACATAATGTGTCTCTTCATTAATCTGTCCGGCTCTTCTCGCGACATACTCTTCACCGGTCAGTTCTTTTTTCAAGTTCGCATATGCAATCGCAGAACAGATAGAATCCGTATCTGGATTCTTATGCCCCACTACATAAATCTTCCCTGTTTTCTTTCCCATAATTTCACATCCCCCATGTTTTTCTCTTCCACCTGTACAGGTGAAAATATTTCTGAAATGTTTCTATGAAATGTTTCTATTAGTAAGAGTGCCATTTTTTTTGGCTTTCGTCAACTACAAATTTTTATAATTTATGCTTTATATCGTTGGTTTTCATATTTTTCTACAGATTTTCCATAAATATATTTTTTTCTTTGAACATTCCCTATGTTTTATGTTATACTTAAGATAGTATGCAAAAAGCATGCGAATCTCGATTGAGAAAGGGAATATTACTATGAGCGAAGAATTATTACGAGAAACAGCAGCAGATGAAGCTGCCGCTAACAGCACGGAAGAAACCATGGCAGATCTTGAAGAACATTTTGATGATGCCAATCCATGGAATCTGGTAGCTTCCTACATGGAAAAGGGCACAGTTCTCCCTGTCAAAGTGGAAGGAATTGTGAACGGGGGCGCGATTGCCATGGTAGAAGGTCTTCGCGGATTCATACCGGCATCAAGGTTATCCTTATCCTATATCGAAGACCTTGAGACATATCTGTTAAAAGATATCGAAGTTAAAGTTATCGATGTAGACCAGGCAAACAACCGTCTGGTATTGTCTGCCCGCGAGATTCTCAAAGAAAAAGAAAAGAAAGCTTTGGAAGAAAAAATCGCTAACGTTAAGATTGGAAGCGTAGTGAACGGTACTGTAGAAAGCATCCAGAATTACGGTGCATTCATACGTCTTGAAGACGGCCTGTCAGGATTGGTACACGTATCACAGATCAGCCAGAAACGTGTAAAATCACCAAAAGATGTCCTGAACGAAGGAGAAGAAGTCAAAGTTAAGATTATCGGAATCAAAGACGGTAAGATCAGCCTCAGCATGAAAGCATTAGAGGAAGTCCGCGAGGAGCCTGTCGAGAAGGTTTCTATTCCAAAGTCAGAAAGCATCGGAACCAGTCTTGGTGAACTCTTTAAAGGAATTAAACTGAATTAGTATGAGTTACAGCCCAATCCGAATACAAAATCCGGTTGGGCTGTTTTGTTTGTCATCAGTTATTTTTCAAAAATTCATCCACAATCACTGCCGCATCTTCCACGCATTGGATGCAGCATGGCAGAGGCTGCGGCCCATTCATATTCTTCAGTTCCCGGCAATAGACAGAACCGTTCTTCTCACAAAACTTCGCCGCTGCATCACGGATCTTTGCATAAGTATCCATCTTTGTCGCATAAGGATCCTCCATATTCCCGGCGCTGTTAGCCAGGCTGATTACAAGAAACATTCCGACAACCGCTCCACAGGTGTCTCTTAATCCGCCCATACCCAATCCAAATCCTTCAGTCAGTTTAAAGACATCTTCTTCCTTAACCCCTAACTCTTCACAATAAGCACAGACAACCGCCTGACAACAGTTATATTTCTGCATGAATTTCCTGACTGCAACATCCTTATTTGCCTTCATCTCTATTCCTCTTTCTATAATAGCTTTATTGATACTTATTCACAGCCTATTTCTTACACTTTCTAAGGTCTTCAAGCCAGCTTGCAACACACGCGTCGCTTGGCATCCTCCAGTCACCTCTCGGAGACAACGCTACTGTTCCCACTTTCGGGCCATCCGGCAGACAAGAACGCTTAAACTGCTGACTGAAGAATCTACGGCAGAATGTCTCGAGCCACCGGTAGATTGTATCCTCATCATATTCACCGCCTAATGCAAGCTTAGCCAGCCGGTAGATTTTACCCGGTTCATATCCGAAGCGAAGCAGATAGTACAAGAAGAAGTCATGCAGTTCATACGGTCCCACCAGATCCTCCGTTTTCTGTGCAATCTCTCCGTCTTTCGGCGGAAGCAGTTCTGGACTGACAGGTGTATCCAACACATCATAGAGCACGCCTTTTAATTCTTCATCATCACAGGTATCGGCATAATAATGTACCAGATGACGTACTAATGTCTTCGGAACAGACGCATTTACCCCATACATGGACATATGGTCGCCATTGTATGTCGCCCACCCAAGAGCAAGTTCCGACATATCCCCGGTTCCAATCACTATACCGCCATTCTGATTCGCCACATCCATCAATACCTGGGTGCGCTCTCTCGCCTGGGCATTCTCATATGTTACACTGTGATCCTCCATATCATGCCCGATATCTTCAAAATGTTGTGCCACAGATGCCTTAATCGGAATTTCCCTTAGAGAGGCTCCCAGTTTCACAGACATCTTACATGCATTCTGATATGTCCGGTCTGTAGTTCCAAAACAAGGCATCGTAACTGCCACAATCCCTTTCCTGTCCAATCCAAGCATATCGAATGCTTTCGCAGATACCAGCAATGCAAGGGTCGAATCTAAACCGCCGGATATCCCTACCACCGCGCTCTTTGCACGGGCATGAGCCAGACGCTTCTTAAGCCCCACAGCCTGAATATTAAGAATCTCCTCGCACCGTCTCGCCCTTTCACCTTCCTGGTTCGGCACGAACGGTCTTGACGGGAATCTTCTGGTAAGTTTCGTCTCCTCCATCTGTATCTCAAATGGAATCCTCCTAAGCGCAGGTTCCTTTGCCGGCTGGAACGTAGTATTCTTTCTTCGCTCACTTAACAAACGCTTCAAATCTATCTCTGTATAGACCGCCCCGTTTTGGAACCGTTTACTTTCTTCTAGTATCGTGCCATTCTCTGCAATCAGATTATGTCCCCCGAATACCAGATCTGTCGTGGACTCCCCTTCTCCGGCATTCGCGTAAATATAACCACAGATCAGGCGTGCCGACTGTCCCTTGATAAGACTCCTGCGGTAGGAACCTTTCCCTATCGTCTCATCACTTGCCGAACAATTGACAATCAGTGTCGCGCCTTCTCTTGCCGCTTCTATACTGGGCGGAACAGGAGACCACACGTCTTCACAGATCTCTGCAGACACCACTAATGACTCCATGGCAGACGTCGTAAACAGAATCTTTGGCCCAAAAGAAATCTCTTCACCGTCAAAAAGAATCTCTCTTGCCCTCTCCGGTCCCTGACGGAACTGACGCATCTCATAGAACTCACCATAATTCGGCAGGAATGTCTTCGTTGTCAGCCCTAATATCTTTCCATGGTTCAACGCTGCGGCCACATTATATAATCCACCATCTACCGCTAATGGAACACCTACGAATATCAAGGCGTCCTTTTCTCTGGTGTATTCTGCAATCTTATGAAGCGCGGCTCTTGCTTCCCTTAGAAGAACCTCCTGTGTAAAGAGATCCCCACAGGTATATCCCGTAATACATAATTCCGGAAATACGATAATTTTTGCTCCTTCATTCGTTGTCTCATCAATCAGACGACAGATATTCTCTGTGTTATAAGCAACATCCGCCACTCTGATTTCAGGCGTTGCTGCCGCAACTTTTATGAATCCATCCTTCATTCTGCTCTCTCATCCTCTTTTCCATACTATGGCATTGATATCAGGCAAACTTCCTTACCCGACTCGTGTGTTGTCTATCTGCTGCGCTTAAGAATCTGCTTCAATTCTTCTACCGTATAATTATACGCAGTATTACAGAAATGACATTTTACCTCTATATCTTCTCCGTCCCGGATCATCGCCTCAATCTCTTTCCTTCCGATACTGACAACCGCCTGCTCTACTCTTTCCTTTGAACAGTTACAGTAAAACTGCGTCGGAATTGTATCTGTAATCTCCAGCCCCAAGCCTTCAAACAATACTTCCAACATCTGCTCCGGCGTATATCCCTGGTTAAGCAATGCAGTCACAGAGGATACTTTCTTTAGGTTCTCTTCTATCTGACGAACCGTCTTCTCCTCGGCAAATGGCATCATCTGTATGATAAATCCTCCTGCATGGCGTACCGTATTATCCTTCTCCATCAGAACGCCAAGCCCTACGGAAGAAGGCACCTGCTCCGAGTTTGCAAAATAATAGGTCAGATCTTCCGCAATCTCACTGGAGACCAGAATCGTCTGCCCTGAATATGGCTCCTTTAAGCCCATATCTTTGATTACCTGTAACAGGCCGACCCCTACAGCGCCGCCTACATCTAATTTCCCGTTCTTCGGCGGAAGCATCACTTCCGGGTTTCCCACATACCCTTTCACATTCGCATGGCTGTCTGCCGTAACGGTTATGCCCTCTATAGGCCCGCTGCTGCGAATCTGCAGGGTCAGCATATCCGTATCATTCTTCATCATACTCCCCATCATGGCTCCCGCGCTTAAAAGCCGCCCTAACGCAGCTGTTGCCACCGGGCTGGTATTATGGCGCTGCCTCGCGGTCTCTACGACTCCCTTTGTCGTAGCCGCAAATGCCCGCACCTGATTCCCTGCCGCGGTGGCTCTTACGATATAATCCTTCATCTTGTTATTCTACCCCTCTCCCTGTTTCTATTCACCAATATTTCCAGAACTTTTACTTCCCATATTCCTGGGCAATCACACAGATCCGTCCACTGGTATACATCGGCGCCTTCTTCGTATATGCATCATATGCCGCAATATAACGAAGTCCTGCCTTCTCAATCAGAGTCTTAATCTTCTCCAGCGTATACGCTCTCTGGTAGTGTACCTCCTGATATTTTCGGTATAATTCAGGATGCTCCTGGCTTTGAACGAATAATGTCAATTCATATTCATTAATCTTATCCTCATCATTATAATAGTTGTCCCAGATGAAACTACACTCGTCCCTCTCTTCAGCAATCACCCTGTCTCCTAATATCTCCCGATACTTATATTCCGTATTAAAATCAAAAATGAAGATTCCGCGAGGTTCCAGGTAATTATTCACCAGATGGAACACTTCCTTAAGTTCTGCCTCATCCGTAACGTAATTGATAGAATCACAGACACTCACTACCGCTCCAACTGTACCATACAACTCAAAAGACTGCATGTCCTGTAACAGATATAAGATATCATGGCCGCTCTTAATCCGCTTCTCCATCGCAATCTCAAGCATGACCTCGGAATTATCTACCCCAATCATATCATACCCCTTTGACGCCAGTAATTCCGTCATATTTCCTGTCCCGCACCCTAATTCAAGCAAGATGCCGCCTTCAACACCATATTCTTTTAATATCTCATGCAGATATTCTGCCCATTTTTCATAAGGTATATTATCCATAAATGTATCATATACCTCAGCAAAACTTGTATATGCCTCCATCTTGTTCTCCTTTATTCCCATAATTACTCATCCGGGCGCCCTGCAATACGGTCCCGGATGGTGATATTTCCTATTGTAAGTCAACACCTCCGATGCAAGCATGGAACGCATGACCTTTTAATCCTAGTATCATATTATAGCATGAGACAAAAGGATTTTCAATTTATGAAAGCATACTTTTACAACCTTTTTACAATTATTCGATACCTTCTGTTTCTATGATGAATTTTGTGCTTCCGTTCATACCTTCTTTGATTCCTGCAAAAGATTTGTAATTCTTTCCAAGCTCTGACATTGCGTCGATTCTGGATTTTACCGACTGGATATCATTATCAAATACATCCGTCAGTTTATCGATACCTGAGGTCTTAAACTCTGACATACCGTCGGCAAGCTGTTGGTTTCCATCGGCAAGAGTTCCCGCGCCGTCAGCTAACTGCTGATTTCCACTGGCAAGGGTTCCTGCTCCTGTTGAAAGTTTGTTCGCTCCTTCTGAGAGCTGGTTAACACCCTGAGCAAGTTTTTTCCCACCGTCTTTCAATGAGTTCATGCCATTAATCAAAGGCTCGCTGTTCTTGTATAACTGTTCTGCTCCTGCTTTCAAACTGCCTGTACCGTTTGCAAGATTCTCTGTTCCGGCTGCCAGAACCGCCGCGCCGCTTCCAAGGGTCTGCGCAGAACCGTCGCCCTGACCGAGCATTCCAGCAAGATTATTGGCTCCGCCCTGGAGCTCGAGCGCCCCGTTTGATAACGCTCCGCCGTTAAGCAGCTGACTCTCAACTGCCTCTACGCCCGCATTTGCCTGGGCGATTCCTCCCGCAAGTGTCTGCATACTATTTGCCCGCGCCGCCGCCTGATTGCCTATCTGCTCATTTACCTGTCTATTTACTTCTTGTTCCATTGCACTCATCGACGCCGTCAATTGTGACTGTAATGCCGCTTCTATCTCTGCTATCTTATCTTCCGGCACCCCCTGGGCATTCAGCGCTGCTTCAATTCCGCTCATATCTACTGCTGCCGCCGGAAGCGATATATTAACACCGCCGATACCGGATCCCGCTCCGACCAGTCCCTGATATGCCGCTTCCAACCCCTGGGAAACCGCTTCCAATCCTGCTCCTGCTGTCTGCATTCCATTATATAACTCCCCGGCTCCGGCGCCAAGTGTTCCCGCCCCGGCTGCCGCCTGCTGCATTCCGGCATTCAATGCCGCAGCGCCGTCTTTTAACTGGGACGCGCCGTCCGCAACAGCAATACTGCCTTCATATAAGCCTGACACACCGTCTGTATAAGCATACACACCCTCTGTTACTTTATTTACGCCGTCAGTCAGTTCTCCACTCTTACTATTTAACTCATTCACGCCATCCGCAAGCGTCCTGGAGCCATCCGCAAGTTCTTTCGCGCCGCTTGCCGCTTCCTTTGAACCGTCCGCCAATTCTTTCGCACCGTCTGACGCTTCTTTTGATCCGTCTTCCAGCTTGGCAGACGCATCTTCCAATTCATGGATAGAGTCTTCAAGACTGTCGAAGTCCTCCACGTCGCTTAGATTAAACTCATTCATAAGCTCGGCAGACGCCATGGTGATTGTCGGACTCACAGAGGCATCCTTCACATCAGCGGTAATCGTCACACTCTCCGGGATATCGACATCCACGTCTTCCAGCTTCAGGTTCTCGGTAAGTCCTGGGAAACCAAGCCCTACTACAATATTCTTATCTGCGTCTGACATAATCTTCCCATTATCAATCGTTACGTTTGTATACTCATCTGTGGGAAGCATCATGGCCGTTACCATGGTAAACGGTGTATACATCTCTACATTTTCACCGTCTATCTCCACATTCTCTTTAGCATGATTCTCATAATCAATGTGAATCTCAACTTTACCGTTTTTTCCTGCAAGGTCTTCTGCCTTGACGTCTTTGCCATTCAGTTTATAAGAAATATTGACATCTACCGGAAGTTTTTCATCTGTTGTACCCTGATAATAGATATCATTTCCTTCGGATTTCCATTTCAGGTCTTCTTTGCTGCCTTTTGTGTATTCTTCTTCGCCTTTGATATTCTTGATATCTTTAAGATTGGAAGTATCAGCAAATTCTCCATTCTCCGGATTCTTAATCCACTCTGTCACAGTCGTATTGCTTACTTTTCCATCCGGGTCTGCTTTTACATATACAGACTCTTCCTTGAAGATGCTTTCTGTATTTTCTGCTCCCTCTTTACTCTTTGTATCTTCATTTCCTTCAAGAACCATATTCGCGGCATCCTTAAGAGCTTCTTTTGTCTCTTCTTCCGCCATTACTGTTGATTCCGGGCTCTGATATTCATATACACCAACTGCTCCTGCTGTCATAACAACAGCCATAGCTCCAGCCATTACACGTTTTCTGTTTCTATTCATAATGATACCTCCTATATCTGTTTTCAAAATCTGTTGCCTACATTACTAGTTCGTACACTCTGTCATTGATTCCTTATGATTACTTTTATCATTAACTTCATTATTTACCTTTTTCGGAAGAAATCCCCTGCTGGTCTTCACAATTACTTTGTCAAATACCATAAACATCGATGGAAGGATAAATACAACCACAACCATACTGATGATCGCGCCTCTTGCCATTAAGATACACAGCGAACTGATCATATCGATATTCGAATAAATCCCCACACCGACTGTAGCTGCAAAGAAGCTCAGCGCACTTACCATAACAGATTGCGCAGACGCACGGTGGGCAATCGTAATCGCATCATATTTGTCTCTTCCTCCGCTTCTCTCCCGCTTATATCTGGTGGTCATCAGGATTGCATAGTCTACTGTCGATCCAAGCTGTATCGTTCCGATGACGATGGAAGCAACAAAGGGAAGCGTCGTCCCTGTGTAGAACGGAATTCCCATATTTACAAAGATTGCAAATTCTATCACACCCACCAGGATAACCGGCAAAGATATGGAACGGAATAAAATCAGTATAATAATGAAGATAATCCCTATAGATACCACACTTACCGTCCGGAAATCCTTATCCGTAATAGTAATCAGATCGGCTGTTAACGGACCTTCCCCTACCAGCATCGCACTCTTATCATACTGGTCCATGATTTCATTAATCTCTTTTATCTGCATGTTGACTTCATCTGACGCAACTTTATACAGTGAATTAATCATCACCATCTGGTATTTATCTGTCTTCAGCATACTGGTAACAGATTCTGGCAGCATATCCGACGGTATGCCCGGGCCTACTAGTTTATCTAACCCCAGCGCCCATTTTACTCCATCCACCTTCTCAATTTTCTTAAGCATCCTTCCTACATCTGAAGACGGTACGGAACTGTCCAGAAGAAGAATATGTGTTGTGTTCATCTCATAGTCTTCTTTTAATTTCTCATTCGCTATGATACTCGGTAATTCCTTGGGAAGTGTCTCATCCAGATTATAGTAGACTCCTGTATGATTATTTCCATAGATTGCCGGCGCCAGCAAGATAAGGAATGCTGCCACATACCACAAATACCGCTTTGTAACCTTCTCTGAGATCTTGCCGATATCCGGCAGCAGCGGCCTATGCTTCGTCTTCTCAATCAACTTATCACAGCAGAGAATCATGGATGGCAGGACCGTCACACAGGCGAGCACACCGAATACAACTCCCTTTGCCATAACCACTCCGATATCCAGTCCCAGTGTAAAACTCATAAAACACAGTGCGATAAATCCTGCAATCGTTGTAACAGAACTTCCTACTACCGATGAAAACGTATGAGAGATTGCATGTGCCATCGCCCGCTTCTTATCACCGGCATACCTTACCTGCTGCTCCTCATAACTATGCATCAGGAAAATCGAATAATCCAGAGTAACTCCCAACTGCAATACCGCTGCCAATGCTTTCGTAATATAAGATATCTCTCCCAGGAAATAATTACTTCCCAGATTATACAAAATCGCCATTCCGATACTTAACAGGAACAGAACCGGAACGAAGAAGGAATCCATCGTAAGCCCCAGTACCAGTACTGCAAGTATAACCGCAATCAATACATAAAGAGGGGTCTCTTTCTCTGCAAGATTCTTGGTATCTGTGACAATCGCGGACATTCCGCTTAAGAAACATTGCTCCCCCGCTTCTTTCCTTATCTCCTCGATAGCATCCATCGTGCCATCCGCCGATGTGCCTTCATCAAAGAAAATTGCCATCATTGTTCCTGTATCTGAATTGAACACATCATAGAGATTATCCGGAAGCATACTCTCAGGAACCGAGATATCCATCACGGAATCATACCACAAAACATTCTCTACATGGTCGATCTGTTCAATCTGCTTTTTTAATTTCACAACATCCTTAGCCTCCATGCCGTCAACTATAAACATGGAAAACGCCCCTGTGCCAAAGTCTTCCACCATAATATCCTGACCTTTCATGGTCTCAATATCTTCTGGAAGATACGTCAGCACATCATAATTCACTCTGGTGTTCACATACCCCAGCGCGGAAGGAATCAGCAGTAATATACTGATGATCAATATCGGTATTCTGTACTTCACTACTTTTTTTCCAAACTGAACCATATTCACCTGCTCCTTTTCTTTCTAAATGTCAGTTTTTATGACCATTAGTCATTTATTACAATATGCACTATACTACAGAAATGACCGTTAGTCAATACATTTTTATATTTTTTTGACTTTTAGTCATTTTTTACAAAAAAGGCTTGAAACATAAGGAATAATACGCTTATAATAAATAAACGGAACTTCATACCACAGAAAAGTGAAAGGACTGTCTCACAATGGGGAAAATAGATGAAAATAAAAAAAGAAAAAAGGAAACACTCTTTAACAGCGCTTATGAATTGTTTCTCACAAAAGGAATCAATTCTACTGCAATCTCAGATATTGTGGAAAAAGCTGGCGTCGCTAAAGGAACCTTCTATCTTTATTTTAAAGATAAATACGATATAAGGAATAAGCTCATCGTTCACAAGACCCAGGAACTGTTTCATGCCGCTAAGCTTGCTCTTGACCAGGAACAGATTGCCGGCCTGGATGACCAGCTGATATTTATCATCGAACATATTATCAATACACTGGTGGTTAATATTCCTCTTCTGAACTTCATTTCCAAGAATCTGGTCATGGGGGCATTAAGGTCTGTTCTATTGACCGGTGAAAATACAGACAGGGATTTTTATGAGACATTCCTGGACATGGTCTGTCAGGATTCCTATGAATACCAGGATGTAGATGTAATGCTTTTTACAATTGTGGAGCTTGCCGGATCTGCCGGATATAATTCTATTCTATATCAGGAACCCCTGCCTATCGAACAGTACAAGCCTTTCCTGTACCGTACAGTGAGGCTGATCATCGACAGTCACCGCATAAAAGCATAGTTTTTCTTGAAAAAAATATCTTTTCATGTAATAATAGAGCATAGTCTATTTTTAGGAATGATATTTTATTTTTGAGGAGGATTTTTTAATGAAAAACAGAAGTAACTTTTCCAACAAGCTTGGGTTCGTACTCGCAGCTGCCGGTTCCGCTGTAGGTCTTGGGAACATCTGGAGATTTCCATATCTTGCGGCACAATATGGCGGTGGAACGTTCCTGCTGATCTATCTGATTCTTGCGGTTACATTTGGATTCACCCTAATGATCGCAGAAGTTGCATTAGGACGTAAGACAGGCTTAAGTGCCATTGCCGCTTTTAAGACGTTAGATAAGCGTTTCGGATTCCTGGGAGTCCTTGCCACCCTTGTTCCAATCATTATCTTTCCCTACTATTCTGTAATCGGCGGATGGGTAATAAAATATTTTGCCGTATTCATAAGCGGCGGTGTACAGTCCTCTGCCGGAGATACTTATTTTACAGACTTCATCGGAGGCGCCGGGGAGCCGATTGGATGGTTCTTATTATTCCTGGCACTTACAGCTATCGTAGTTTTATGCGGTGTTGAAAAAGGAATTGAAAAAGTAAGCAAGGTCATGATGCCTATTCTTGTTGTACTTACTATCATCATCTCCGTATATGGACTCACTCTGGACGGAGCCATGGAAGGTCTTGTCTATTACATTAAGCCGCATATGGCAGATGTGTCTGCCAAGACGATTCTTGCCGCTATGGGACAGCTCTTCTACTCTATGTCCTTAGCTATGGGTATTATGATTACATATGGTTCTTATATGAAGAAGGATAACAATCTGGAGAGTTCTGTGCGTCAGATTGAACTGTTCGATACAGGAATCGCATTCCTTGCAGGACTCATGATCATTCCGGCAGTATTCGCCTTCTCCGGCGGTGACCGCTCTGCATTAAGCGCAGGTCCCGGCCTGATGTTCATGACCCTTCCAAAAGTATTCGCAAGCATGCGCCTCGGCGGCGTAATCGGAACAATCTTCTTTGTCCTGGTACTATTTGCCGCCCTTACTTCTGCAATTTCTCTGATGGAGACTATTGTATCTGTCTTCATGGATAAATTCGGATGGACCCGCAGATTTGCTGGAATCTTCGTATTCATTCTCGCTGCTGTCATGGGCGTTCCTTCTTCTCTTGGATTCGGTGTTCTTGGTTCTATCAGCTGGAACGGCATGTCGATCCTGGATATCATGGACTTTGTAAGCAACAGCGTGCTGATGCCGATTGTCGCGTTCTTCACCTGTATCTTTGTCGGCTTCATCATCAAACCGAAGGCAGTCGCTGATGAGGTAAAAGAAACAGACGGAACCTTCAAATCAGAAGGAATGTTCAACATTGTGATTAAGTGGGTTGCACCTATCTTCCTGGTTATTATTCTTGCAAGCTCAATAGCAAGCGGACTTGGCTGGTTTAAACTTTAGACAAAATATACAGTAATATACAAAAGAGACAGCAGTACCTGTAATCAGTACCACTGTCTCTTTTGCTATACCCATCCGGGCATCCATAAGTATATTCCGCTTATTCAGCAATCCAGGTTTCTATTTCTGACGCCCCTGCATATTTCTCCAGATATTTCTTTCCATAATCCAAGGCTTTTTCCAGATCATCATTCTCTGAAAATGAATAGATCAGCGTCAAGACCTCTTCTGCACTCTCCGTAATCATCGCTCTCTCAGAATCACTCGTGGAACTTCCAATTGCCCCCTTCTCATCGGCCAGTACCGGCAGGCTGTCAATATGAAGCTCATCCTTCCCGATTCCTTTATACGTCTCTCCTTCCCGCCCGACACGGAATACCAGTTCATCTTCTATCTTCGCGGCATCATAAGAACCTACGGAGAATCCGGATTCAACAGAAATCAGATTATTCACATCCACAACTGTATTCACCTCATACAGCCCCTTCCCTTGGCCAATCCTCCGAATCAATGCTTCTGAAGATACACGATACCGACTCGGATCCTTTCCAAAGGCTTTATATGCCGCCCGGGATTCCTTAATATTGGGAATCTCATTGACTCCATAATCGAAGATGGCATCCTTTACCTTTTTGAAAATGTCTTTCTTCAGATACTTCCACATCTCCTCATTCTTCTTCTCAACTGTCACTTTATACTGCAGGCATCCTACCCTCACTGCCGGCCACAATTGTTTCATATCTTGATCAATTACCAGATTTTTCTTCATAACGTGATATACTCCCTCCTGATTCATAATCTTTTTTCATTATAGTACTTCTTTTTTCTATTCACAACTTGTTTTTTTCTAAATTTGCATGTAAGATAAATCTGTCCGTTAGTCAATACCCATCCGGGCATCCCGTAATACATGCTCTTCGGGCGGGTGGACTTCGTCCAGTAAGGTATACCTATACTAAAGAACAGGAGATAATTAATCTATGGACATTCGAAAATGGAACGTATTTCTCTCAGTCGTTGATTCCGGAAGCTATACCAAAGCCGGCGCAAAACTGGGATACACTCAATCCGGTATCACCCAGATGATGAAATCACTGGAAAAAGAAGTCGGTTTTCCACTCTTTCATAAGGGGCATCAAGGGGTTTCCCTGACTAAAGAAGGTTCTTCCCTCCTGCCTGCCATCCGTAATCTTTTTTCAGCAAACGAATCCCTCAACCAGGAAATCTCTTTTCTGAAAGGCTCCAAAAAAGGAATCCTCAAGATCGGCACCTATACCAGCTGCTCAATCCACTGGATTCCTCAGATTATCCAGACATTCCGCAAAGAATATCCCGGTATCCATTTTGATATAACAGAAGGAAATGAATACGAACTGTCTCACTGGCTTGCCGAACATAAAGTTGACATTGCATTTACCAGCTATCAGGTTGGCGCGTCTTATGATTTTATTCCCATCTGTGATGATCCCATGATGGCGGTCATGCCAAAAGGGCATCCATTTGCCCGGTACGAAAAAGTTCCTATTGAACTATATGAAAATGCCGCCTTTGTCGTATCGGATTACACCTATCTTAATGATGTACACCGAATCCTCTCGGAAGCAAATGTTACTCCCGATATCAGATATACCACTCACAGCGATTACTCTATCCTGTCCATGGTAGAACACAATCTCGGTATCTGTATCCTTCCGGCGCTTGTTTTGCGAGGAAAAACCGGTAATTTTGAAGTGCGCCCGCTAGACCCTTATGCCTGCCGGAAACTCGGCATGGCAGTAACTTCCTCTGAAAACATGTCCCCTGCCATGAAGATTTTTATCCAATACGCAAAAGACTACCTGCTTTCCTGAACCAATCCGGATTTACTAATTTAATTTGACATTCAGATAATTTCTTCCTGACAACGTTTTATTAAAACAGATACTGCAAATAATGATTACCGTACCTATAACGAAGCCCCACCAATTGAACAATGCGGTCAGAATCAGAAGTTCCAGACGCATAAACTTTAAGGCATAGCCAAGTTCAAAGTTTGGCTGAGTATAATTAGCCACAGATACAAATGCCATATACAGCATTACCTCGGAATTAAACCACCCTGATTGAACAGAGAATTCTCCCATCACCAGGCCGGCAATCACGCTGAGCGGCGTACTCAGCATACTGGGAGTGTTAAGCGCCGCAAGCCTGAGTCCGTCTATGGCAATCTCCAGGATCAGAAGCTGGAATATTAACGGTATATTTACTGTATCCTTCACTGCCACAAAGGAAAACACCTCCGGAAGCCAGTTTAAATTCTGCATAAAGAGCAGAAAAACAGGGGTTAAAAATACGGTCATTATCGTAATCAAGCCTCGTGCAATCTTCAGATAGACGTTGGTCATTGTCGGAAAATAATAATCATTCGCTTCTTCAATCATATCAAAAATAGAAGTCGGAAGTATCATAGCCGACGGTGAGTTATCTACCAGAAGTACAATCTTTCCCTCTAACAGACATGCCGTCGCTGTATCTGGTCTTTCCGTAAACTTAAACTTTGGGAAAGGATTATACCATTTCCGCTTATACAGGCATTCTGCCAGACTCTGCTGGTTCATCCTAAGGGCATCTGTCTGAATACTGTTAATACGTTCTGTCACGTTCTTAAGAAGCTCCTGGTCAACTCTGTCACTCATATAACAGATGGCAACATCTGTTCTGGAACTATCTCCAATCTCCGTCATCTCCATAATCAGGTGCGGATCCCTGATTCTTCGCCGCATCATCGCAGTATTGAACACAATGGTTTCCACAAAACCATCCCTGGAACCTCTAAGGGATTTATCTTTATCCGGCTCTTCTACACTTCTTGCAGGATAAGTCCGGCAGTCAATAGCAATACATGCCTCATATCCATCAATAAAAAGGCAGGTTACACCAGACAACAGATTCTTAAACACCTGGTCAAAATCCCCTAAGATATCTACTTCCACATACGGAACACATTTCCGCGAAAATTCTGTTGCATCTGCAGGCATATCTTCTTCCTGGACACCAAAAAATGAATCCATGATTTTTAACATAGATTCATCTTTTGTAAAACCGTCTATAAAATAAAACGAAGAACAACGTCCTCCAATCATGATATCCCTCTGAATGATATCAAAGCTTTCCTTCACCGGAAGTACCTGATTCATATAAGACGTATTCTCTTCCCGTGAAGCCGTTACTTTCTTTACATCTGACATAACGATTCCTCCATACCCTTAACTTCACGAATTAGAGTACCCCGATATGCCAAAAATATACCTATGATTTTGTCGTACTTCCAAAGCCTCCATTACGAACCGTAGTTACATCATCATCCATGGTAATGCCATATTCTACAAAAATTCCCTGCATAAAACCAGTTCCGGCTTCTATCTTAAGTGTCTTGCCTTCCTTTGTGTCATTCGTAATCTTTGCAAAAATATGTCCTTCATTATCTGAATAAAAATAATCACTGTCTATGATTCCCACCGTATTATTCATCTGCAGGCGGTACTTAAAACCCAAACCGCTTCGTGGATAACACTTTAATACCCAGTTCTCTTCCATCTTCACACGGATTCCGGTAGGTATCTTCTGTGTTTCCTGCGGCTTAAGTGTGACAGTCACAGGCACGTAGAAATCATACCCCGCCGAACCTGCTGTTGCCCTCTTAGGAAGACGAATGGAATCATATATTCTTCGAATCTCTTCATCCGTATTTTCTCCGATAGAATCTGTGTATCCTTCTTTGAATTGTTCAAAACTCACCTTATGAAACTGCGCAATTCTCTTTGCCATATCCTTCTCCTTACATATTAGTGCATTAGTCCTTAATTACTGGAATCGGAGTGTTATCCTTTGCATCAAGGTCATTGATATACTTCTTTGTATCCTTAACCATAACATTGGACAATAGCAATACCGCTATCAAGTTCGGAATCGCCATCAACGCATTCAATGTATCAGCAATCAGCCATACAAGGTCAAGCGCCACGATTGGAGCAATTACTGCTACCGCAATATAAAGGATACGATAAGGAAGCAGCCCTGTCTTACCTGAAAAATATTCTACACAGCGCTCTCCGTAATATGCCCATCCAAGAATCGTAGAATACGCAAATGTAATAATACCAAGCGTCAGTATAATTGGTCCAAGATATGGAATCTGGCCAAATGCCAGTGTTGTAAGCTGACCTCCGTTATCAATAGAATCTGCATTGATGCTTGGATTCTTCATAATCGTCGTCACAAGAACCAGTCCTGTCATCAGGCATACCACAACTGTATCCCAAAATGTACCTGTAGAAGATACCAGCGCCTGACGTACCGGATTCCGGGTCTGTGCCGCTGCCGCCGCAATCGGAGCAGAACCCAGGCCTGACTCATTTGAAAACAAACCTCTGGCAACACCATAGCGTATCGCCATTCTGATACCGCTGCCTATAAGGCCGCCTGCAGCCGCGCCTGGCGTGAATGCAAGCTTGCAGATCACACCCACTGCCGGGATTATGTAATCATAATTCATGCACAGGATAATAACACATCCAAGCACATAAAAGATTGCCATAAAAGGAACCAGCCTCTCACAGACACTTGCGATAGATTTGATTCCGCCAAAGATAACAATCGCTGTCAGGACACCAATTCCTATTCCAACTGCAATTCTCGGAATATGAAAATTCGTCTCACAGATCTCAGCAATCGCATTCACCTGTGTTGCACATCCGATACCAAAGGAGGCAAACGCTGCAAATACCGCGAAGATCATACCAAGCCATTTCATATTCAGTCCACGCTCCAGTGCATACATCGCGCCGCCCTGCATACGCCCGTCTGCCGTCTTCACCCTGTATTTTACAGCGATATAGGACTCTGCGTACTTTGTAGCAATACCAAAGACACCCGTAAGCCAGCACCACAGAACCGCGCCCGGCCCGCCGATGGCAATCGCCGTGCCCACGCCGACGATATTACCGGTACCGATTGTCGCCGCAAGAGCCGTCGTCAACGCTCCAAACTGGGATACCTCGCCCTCCGCATCCGGATCCTTCGCCACGGACAGTTTAATTCCTTTCAAGATGGTAAATCTCTGAATGAATCCCGTGCGGAACGTCAGGAATACATGAGTTCCCAACAATAAGAATATCATGGGCCATCCCCATACCACGCCGTTTATTGCAGTTACTATTGAATTGATAGTATCATACATACTATTTCCCCCTTCTCTCTCTTTCCTGATGATGCTTGAAACATATTCTACCCTACTATATATGAAATGGCAACAATCGTTATAAAATTGTCATTCAATTTCATCTTTCTATGAGTTCAAAAAGAATATTGAACTTCACATCTGTACATAAAATTAATCCGATTATTCAATAGAAAGAATATTCTGACATTTTAAAAGGTAAAGAAAAACTCCAAGTATTTCCTTCCTTGGAGTCCCATATGCACAATCATTCATGTTTTTTATATTACCATATACTAGTAACACATGCAAGCTAAAATCCTTGCAATTCATTGCCTAACCGTATTTCTACTATTATAAATGAAGATTTTTCATTTCTTTTCTGTGCAAAATTTCTTCACTTTCTGCAAAACTCAGTCACACATATGGAAATATTCTGCCCCTCTGATTACATGTTTTGCCAGGATAGAGGATGTCACGCTCCCCACTCCTCCCGGCACCGGACTAATATAAGATGTCTTTGCCGCCACTGCATCGTAATCTACATCTCCGCACAAGTTTCCTTCCTCATCCACATTAATCCCCACATCTATCACGATGGCCCCCTCTCCTGCCATCTCTTCTGTCACCATTCTTGCCTTCCCCGCCGCCACTGCAAGAATCTCAGCATCCCGGCACTGTGCAGCAAGATCAACCGTTCTCGTATGGCATACGGTAACCGTTGCATTGGCTTTCATCAGAAGCATGGATAGCGGTTTTCCTACCACCATGCTTCTCCCCAGCACTGTCACCTGTTTTCCCTGAAGTTCAATTCCATAATGCCGGATCATCTCCATAACCGCCTCTGCCGTACAAGGTGCAAATCCTGTCTCATCTCCAGAAAATACTTTCGCAATATTCACAGGGCTCATGCCGTCCACGTCTTTCTCTGGATTAATCATTGCCTTAACAGGCTCTTCATCTAACGACGCCGGAAGCGGACGAAAGAGAAGAATCCCGTGAACTCCGGGATCTTCATTTACTTCTGAGAACGCCCGTTCAAACTCCTTTTGGCTGATATCTTCCGGTAATTCAATAATCCTGCACTCGATTCCCGTCTTTTCCATCCTTTTTCTTGCTCCCCGTTCATAAGCCAGATCATCCGGGCGCGCTCCTACCCTTACAATCGCAAGGCAGGGGATGATTCCCTCTGCCTTTAACGCTGCTGCTTCCTGAATTAATTCTTCTTTTATGGCATTTGCCACATCTATACCTCTCATCACAATACTCATAACATGCACACCTCTCACTTTCTACCGGATCTTCTCTAACACATCTCCATAAATCTCTGCTTTCAGCGCCTGTCCTTCCCGTATCAATACATCTGCCTTCTGATTCAGTTCCTCTGCCCGTTCACGGTTCTTCATAAGCTTCGTATTGATAAATACATTCAAAGAAGCGCCTTCTAATGCCGCCTGTGCAAACAATATGCCGACGCCAATATCACTAACTGCTATCCTGCTGCCTTTCTCACCCAGAAACTTAAGGTCATCCGCCGCTTTCAGGAGCGTTTCCATAATCTTAAGCGGAACAAGGCTCGCTTCATACAATGCTTCTTCCATAATCTTATCTTTCCGTACTTTCTCTTCTTCTGTCTCTTTCGGGAGTCCATACGCTTTTGACAACGGCTCGAAAGCTTCTGCGTCCTTATCGGTCAGCATAATCAGTTCATCTCTCAGCGTTTCCAGGCGCTTTAACCTCTCTTTTACCTCTTCTTCCACATCCGCATACCGTTTCTTTCCAATAGTCAGGTTCGCAACCATCATCCCAAGCGCCGCCGCAAATGCTCCGACCGCTGCACTGGCTCCGCCTCCTCCCGGAACGGGCCTTGAAGATGAAAGATCCTCTATAAATCCTGTAACTTTATCTTCCAACATCATATCTGCACTTCTCCTTCTCATACCTGCTTATTTTCTCCAATTATATTTCAAATATATTCCTTTCGCAACTACAAATTATCTATGGAATCTTCGCTTTTTCTTTTCATTTTCCCAAGAATGAAGTATACTATAGACAGTTATAAAAATGAGGTAAGAGAAACATGGAAAAAATACTGGTCGTAGATGACGCGGAACTAAACCGCGAATTATTATGCTACATATTAAATAATGATTATATCGTTGAGACTGCTGCAGACGGAGAAGAAGCTCTCGAACGGCTTAGTGAACATTTAAACGAGATATCAGCGATTCTTCTGGACCTGCGTATGCCTAAACTAGATGGTTTCGCCGTAATCAGCAGAATGAAACAACATGACTGGATGAAGAGAATTCCTGTGCTTGTCATAAGCAGTGAAGATGCTGTAGAGATTGAAACCCGCTGTCTGGAACTGGGAGTCTCGGATTTCATACATAAACCTTTCGAAAGCTCTATCGTAAAAAACCGTGTAAGAAATACAATTGAATTATTTACCTGCAAAAACCAACTTGAGCAAACGGTAGAAGAACAGGCGGAGACATTAAAAAGACAATATAAGATCATCCAGATGCAGGCTGAAAGGCTGAGAGAATCTAAATCCTTCAACCGCCTGATGGCAGAATATCGTGCTGCCATCGCAGAAGTCGAGACCAAACTAAAAGTACTGAATGAAGAATTCTCACAGGAATATAACCGGAATCCCTTTGAGTCAATCAAAAGCCGACTAAAATCGCCAGAAAGTATCTATGAAAAATTAGAACGGAAGGAATTCCCTGTAACTGTAGAGAGTATAAGAGAGAATCTGGCGGATGTGGCAGGATTACGAGTTATCTGTTCCTTCCCTGATGATATCTACCATCTGGCAGAACTTTTCTGTCAGCAGGACGATATCATCCTGGTTCGGCGGAAAGACTACATAGAGAACCCAAAACCCAACGGCTACCGGAGCCTTCATCTCATCCTGAATGTACCAATCTTCCTGTCCGAAGGCAAAAAATACATGAAAGTAGAAGTCCAATTCCGTACCATAGCCATGGATTTCTGGGCAAGCCTGGAACACAAATTAAAATACAAAAAAAATGTAAAAGAAACAGATGAAATCGTGGCACAGCTTAAAAACTGTGCAGATTCAATAGAAAAACTGGACTATCAGATGCAAGAGATCCGCGACAAGATCTATCACACCAGGGAATAGGCCTATGAATGTCCACACACACAAGATATCAATTTAGGAGGAATTCCAGTTATGGAAAGAAAAAAATCAATACAAGAAATCATTTATGTTCTTCTCCTTATAGCGGCAATCATGGCCACATTCTGCTGGTACACATCACAGAACAGCAAGCGTATGGAGGAACGAAACAAAAACTATGCATCAGATTCAGCACGTTCAATGGCGCTTAAGATAGACGATGATCTGAATAATGCACTAAGCCTGATCAATACCTACTCATATTTTGCAGAAGAAAGTTTATCTGAACCAGTAATTACTGCCGAGACTCTGAAAAAAATGGAAGAAAATTCACTGTTTGACGCCCTGATATATACGGATGCAGACGGTATCGACTATGCTTCCGACGGCAGAGAGGCAGATGTAACAGCGCGTGAGTTCTATCAAAAGGGAATAAAAGGCGAAAGCGGTATCTCCATCATATTTGACCCTCATTTTTTCGATGAAACCATGGCTTGTTTTTATGCCCCGGTCCATTATAAAGGTGAAGTCATTGGAGTACTGCGCGGAGCATACCTGGCAGAAGAATACCTTCAGGATATGCTCTCCACTACTTATTTCGGAGAAGAAGCCGATGTGTTCTTATGCGCACCGGACGGCAGGGTCATTGCCAGCTCTAACCGGACTATATATAAAGGAAATCTGTTAGACGTTCTGGAAAATTCTGATGTAATCGACCATACTACGGCCGTCAATGCAAAGGAAATATTTGAAAATGGGGGAGAGGGTTCATTTCTCTGTGATTCCAGCAGCAAAATAGACAACATCTGCGTCAGGTACCTTCCTGACAATGAATACGTGCTTGTACACACTTTCCCCAAAAAAGTCACCCAGGAAATGATAAGTCATGAAAATCTGGTCGGAATTCAATTTGAATCCATACTAATCGGGTTGTTCATCATCTATATTATAGCCTTACTCGTCCGGAGAGAACAAAACAGGAAGAGACTCGAACGTGAGAATCGAGAGATGGGATATATCATCAACGGTGTCAACACCTTATTTTCCCGCTTTGCCCTGATTGATTTTGAATCGAATACTTATCAGTATCTGTCGGGAACAATGCCAGAAGCCAACAAGCTTGCCCCAAATGGCAGTTATCAGGAGCTTGCGGAATACCTGTGCTCTATTATGCTCGAAGAAGACGGGAAACAGGAATTTGCCGACTTTATTGCCAGGGACTCTGTCATAGACGCATTGGCAGAACAAAACGATCTTCGTTTTGAATGTCATGTGGTACACAAGGATTCTTCGGAATGGGCACATATTAATATTATCTGCCTGGAAAGAAAGGACGGTATAGCATGTAAAGCCTTGCTTACACGCCAGAATATTACAGAAGTAAAAGAGAAAGAACTACGTATTCAGGCTGCGATAGCTCTTGCTGACCGCAAAGAAAGACAATATCAGATTGCCATTACCTCCAGCTCTTTCTGTACCTTTGAGTTCAACCTGACACAGAATCTTATCGAACATGATATTGTACGTGAGATAGACGGCAGACAGATCTCCTTACTCAAGAAAATCGGATTACAGGCTCCTTGCAAAGCTTCTGAATGCTTTGAAGGCTGGAAATCATTTATTTTAGATGAATCTATAGAAGATTATAGTCATACGACAGATATAGAATATCTGAGAAAATGTTTTGAACAGGGTGATACGGAAGTCACCGTTGAATATTGGGGCTGGACTTCCCCTGAAGAGCAGATTTGTGTCCGCCAGTCCTTCGTTATGACACAGGATTATGAAACTAATGATATCATGGTCATGGTTCTGTCCCGTGAGATTACTGATCAGGTGAAAAAGCAGAGAGAACAGACGCACGCCCTGCAGGAAGCATTAATGCAGGCACAGCATGCAAACCGTGCAAAGACTACATTCCTCTCCAATATGTCTCATGACATTCGTACACCGATGAATGCTATTATAGGATTTGCAACGATTGCAGTCAGCCATATCGATAACAAAGACCAGGTTCTGGACTGTCTGCAGAAAGTGCTCTCTTCCAGCAACCATCTGTTAAGCCTGATTAATGATATTCTGGACATGAGCAGAATTGAAAGCGGAAAAGTTCAAATCAAAGAACAAGAATGTAATATCTCTGAGTTGATGCATAATCTGGTAAATATTATCCAGCCTCAGGTAAAAGCAAAACAGCTTGAGTTATTCATCGATACCTTTGAGGTTGCCAATGAAGATGTAATCGCAGATTCACTTAAAATGAACCAGGTATTTATCAATCTGTTGAGCAATGCCGTCAAATATACGCCGGCAGGTGGAACCATCTCCTTCAGAATCATGCAGAAGACTACCTTCCGTCATGGTTATGGCGATTACTCCTTTATCATCAAGGACAATGGTATCGGCATGTCGCCAGAATTCGTACAACACATTTTTGAACCGTTTGAACGCGAGGTCACTGCAACCCAATCCGGCATCCAGGGTACCGGACTTGGCATGGCTATCACCAAAAATATAGTCGAAATGATGAATGGTACAATCACGGTCGAAAGTGAAGTGAACAAAGGCAGCATATTTACAGTGGATCTTACACTAAAACTGCAGGATATAACAAAGAATGCTGAACAATTAGAAGAACTCCATGGCCTGAGAGCAATGGTTGTGGATGATGACTTCAATATATGCTCCAGCGTAAGCAAGATGTTGAAACAGATTGGAATGCGCTCTGAATGGACCACCTCCGGAAGAGAGGCTGTATACCGTGCCAAGATGGCATCTGAGGAAGGCGACTCCTATCATACCTATATCATTGACTGGCAGATGCCAGAGATGAGCGGCGTAGAGACAGCCCGGAAGATTCACAGCGTAGTTGGAGATAATGCTCCTATCATTATATTGACCGCTTATGACTGGGCTGACATCGAAGAAGATGCCAAAGCAGCCGGAGTTACTGCATTCTGTGCAAAACCACTCTTCATGTCAGACTTAAAATCCGCTCTTCTTGCTGCCAATAATCTGCTTGAGAAGGATGAAGAAGTTGCAGCATGGACTCAGGCTGACTTCAGCGGAAAGCGTATCCTGCTCGTAGAGGATATTGAATTGAACCGGGAGATTGCAGAGATTATCCTGGAAGAAGCAGGCTTCCTTGTTGAATCCGCGCCAGACGGAACAGATGCCGTTGCAATGGTAAAGGAGTCTGAAGAATACTATTATGATGCTATTCTGATGGATGTACAGATGCCGATTATGAATGGATATGAAGCAACCCGTACTATACGTAACCTGCACCGAAAAGATGTCCGGAATATGCCGATCATCGCCATGACTGCAAATGCCCTGGAAGAAGATAAAGAGGCCGCATTGAAGAACGGCATGAACGCACATCTTTCTAAACCTCTCGATATGGATCTCTTCATGGAGATGTTGGAGAAATACCTTCATTAAATATAATCATACACAAAGAAAGCCTGCTGCCAGCAGGCTTTCTGCATACTATATATATTCTTTTACCATAAAAACTACATATAATTATGTTCTATATGCTTTAATTTCTCTTCGAATCCATTGAATCCATTCTTCGAATCCCTCCCCCGTCTTCGCAGATATATAGATTACTTCTGCCTTGGGATTCAACTTCAAGATTCGTTCTTTTACTGATTCTTTACTGAAATCATCAAATACGCACAAGGTATCACATTTATTGATCAGTACCACATCGCAGATGGAGAACATCAGCGGATACTTGAGCGGTTTGTCGTCGCCTTCCGGAACAGACAGAATCATGGCATTCTTCGTACTTCCCGTGTCGAACTCCGCCGGACAGACCAGGTTGCCCACATTCTCAAGCACAACCAGGTCCAGATCCTTCGTCTCGAGTTCCCTGATTCCTTGTCTGGTCATATCTGCATCCAGATGGCACATTCCGCCGGTGTGAATCTGAATCGCGCGCACTCCTGTCTCTGCAACCGCCTTTGCGTCCACATCAGAATCAATATCCGCTTCCATAACTCCTATCTTCATCTCATCTTTCAGAATCTCAATCGTCCGCTTCAGAGTCGTTGTCTTTCCGGCGCCTGGCGAGGACATCAGATTCAGAAGAAAGGTACCTTCTGTTCTTAATTCTTCTCTCAGCTTCTGCGCATCTGCATCATTATCCTCAAATATGCTTCTCTTTACTTCAATTACTTTAAAATCTTCCACGTTATATTACCTCTATCTCTTTAATCTGATGCTCATTGCCCTGTATCAGATAAGTATTGCTGCTTCCACAATATGGACAGGTCTTCCCATGCTCCACAGTCCCATAGGTTTCCCTGCAGCCCTCACAGAAGGTTATCGCCGGAATCGTCTCTATCTCCAATACACAGCCATCCATCATTTCACTTTTGGAACATTTCCACTTCCAACAATCCTCCAGATAGGATGGAATGATTGTCGATACCTCTCCAATCTGAAGAACTACCTTTCCGACTCTCCCGGCATGATTCTCTATGGCGATGTTTTCCACGGTTTTTACGATATGAAAGACGATTCCCAGTTCATGCA
This sequence comes from uncultured Dorea sp., assembly GCA_947647815.1. Classification (GTDB taxonomy): domain Bacteria; phylum Bacillota; class Clostridia; order Lachnospirales; family Lachnospiraceae; genus Sporofaciens. Next base: position 27,253 of record CANSLW010000015.1, read on the forward strand.
TCCTTTATCCTCATTTCTATACTTCTCAACTACTTTATATCCGTATATTTCCTGTTTTTGCCCGATTGTCTTATCTTCTTAGATGCTTTCCTGACAGATCTGGATATTGGTTTCGCCGCCTTCTTTATCGTTCCGGACGGTGCTTCGGCTGCCTGCTTCATTGTCTTCTTAACCGTCCCGGCAGCCCTTTTTACTTCCGGCTTCTTCGTAAATGCACCCTTAACCGCCTTCCCCGCCATATAAGCGCCAATCTCTTTGAACTTGTCCTCGGACCTGCTCATCTTCGAACACTCCGGATGATCTCGGTGCAGCCTGATAGCGTCGAATTCACACTTGGTTGTACAGATACCACATCCGATACATTTATTCTCATCCACAACGGATGCCCCGCAGCTTAAACACCGGCCTGCCTCCAGATGTACCTGCTCTTCGGTCAAAAGCTTCCTTGCATCCCGGAAGGAACGCTTCTGGTCAACCGCCTCATCGGTTCCTGCCTCCTGCCGTCCAATCGTATCATATCCTTCTATCCTGATATCATCCTTATCAAGTTCATGGAAATCGCGCCTGTTCCTGCCGATGGTCATGCTTGCGCCCGGATGCACATAGCGGTGCAATGATTCTGCCGCATTCTTGCCTGCCTCGATGGCATCGATGACAAACTTCGGTCCGCTGTATACATCTCCGCCTACGAAGATATCCGCCTCCTTCGTCTGGAACGTCAGTGCGTCCGCCACCGGATAATTGCCGTGCCAGAACTCTACCTTTGCCCCCTCAAGTATACCGCCCCACTCTATACTCTGCCCGATTGCAAAGATCACATGGTCGCACTCTGTCACCAGTACCTCTTCTTCGTCATATTGTGGATTAAACCTTCCGTCAGAATCAAATACAGCGGTACATTTCTTAAATACTACTGCCTGAACCTTCCCGTCTTCACTCTTTACAATCTCTTTGGGACCCCACCCGTTATGAATTGAGATATCCTCTTCCAGAGTCTCTCGAATCTCTTCGCCAGAAGCAGGCATGGTCTCCCTGGATTCCAGACAGAACATAGAGACATTCTGGCTGCCAAACCGGGAGGCTGTCCTCGCACAATCCACCGCCACATTTCCGCCGCCGATTACCACAACCCTGCCTTCCATTCTCTGCTCCTGATGTTCTGCTGCATGGTGCAGGAA
>CANSLW010000016.1 GCA_947647815.1 uncultured Dorea sp.
TTTTTGACCTGTGCTATCTATTCTAAAGGCCATGACTACGTTGCCGCTACCCCTGTGTGAAGCGTGACAGAAACTGTCTCGTTCTCTCTTCTTTCGGATTCTCGAACACCTGCATCGGATCTCCCTGTTCCACGATACTCCCATCATCCATAAAGATCACATGATCAGCCACATCTCTTGCAAACGCCATCTCATGGGTTACAATCACCATCGTAGTATTATCATCAGCTAATTCCTTAATGACTCTTAAGACTTCCTCGGTCAGTTCCGGATCAAGCGCAGAGGTCGGCTCATCAAAACAGAGAATATCCGGCTGAAGCGCCAGTGCCCTTGCAATCGCAACACGCTGACACTGCCCTCCGGAGAGCTGATGAGGATAATTATCCTTCCGGTTCTCAAGCCCCATCTGCTTAAGCAGAGTTTCTGCCTGTAAACGGATCTCCTCCGAGATCTCCTTCTTCCTCGTCTTATAATCTGGCTGCTCCGAAGCCAGCAGCTCTCTTGCCAGCATCACATTCTGGATGGCAGTATACTGCGGGAACAGATTAAAAGACTGGAATACCAGGCCAAAATGCAGCCTTTTCTTACGGATGGCTGATTCCTGCCTTGTGGACGGATCATCCGCATCAAACAACGTCTCGTCATTGACCCGGATAATCCCCTTATCCGGAGTCTCCAGAAAATTCAGACACCGAAGCATGGTTGTCTTTCCACTTCCGGAAGAGCCTATAATAGAGAGTGCCTGCCCCTTTTCTAATGAAAAACTGATATCCTTCAGCACCTTCGTACGATTGAAGGATTTACATATATGTTCTACTTCTAAGATTGACATTACATCCACCCTCCTCTATCTGAAATAATCAAGCTTGCGCTCCAGGCGTCCAAGCAACAGTGTTAAGATACCATTGAAGATAAGATAATAAACTGCCGTAAAGAACAGCGGCCAGATGGCTCCTGAGATACCGTGCGATCCTTTCATGAACGCCTGTCCTGCCCAGATAATCTCCTGAAGGGCAATAATACGCGCAAGAGACGTATCCTTCACCAGCGTAATAATCTCATTCGACATCGGCGGAACAATACGCTTAATCATCTGCAGCAGAGTAATCTTAAAGAAAATCTGGCTTCTCGTCATGCCAAGCACAAGTCCTGCTTCCTCCTGGCCAACCGGCACTCCCTGAATGCCGCCTCGGTATATCTCTGAGAAATAACAGGCATAGTTCAATATAAAGGAAAACGATGCCGCAAGGAAACGCCCTGCTTCACCGCCTCCCCAGATTGGATTATGTAACACCAGTCCCGGAAAATAATAAATAATAAGAAGTTGAATCATAAGCGGCGTTCCCCTTATAATCCAGACAACAAATTTACTAAAATAACTTAACGGCCTAAACCGTGACATCGAACCAAATGCAATAATCAATCCCAGCGGAAATGCACCGATCAATGTAACAAAAAAAAGTTTAAGTGTCTGTATGAAACCAACATTCAATGCACTTACAACAATCGGCATCTGTTCCATAATCTGTCCCATATCTGTATCCTGCTTTCTTTTTCCTATTCTATATCTTCAACCCCATGCTCTATAAGTTCGCCTTATTTGGCGTATTCCTTCACCTGTATCATGCATTATATATATCCATATGGGGCAAATAGAGAGCGAAAATATCCGCTCTCTATCTTTCTCACATCCGTACACTGGCAGCTGACATACCCGCCGCTGACAGGCTGCTTTCTTTTAGCGCATCACATCTGACATTATTGCTCGATAATTGCTGCCTGTACACCATATTTTTCCGCACATTCCATCATGCTTCCGTCTGCATAACTGGATGCGAAGAAGTCATTCAATGCCTTCGCAAGATCGGAACCCTTACGGAAACCAACTCCATATTCTTCATCGTTCAGTCCACAGGTGTAAGTAAGCTCTGCGTAACTGGTTCCTTCTCCTACCATAGCCGCCGCCATCAGAGAATCAATAACGGCTGCGTCAGAAGTCCCTGCTTTTACCTCCATCAAAGCGTCCGCCTGTGTCTTAACCGGCGTACACTCAAGCTCTAAGTCATTGATAGCCGCTTCTCCTGCACTTCCTGCTTCTGCTGCAAAACTAAGGTCTGACAGGCTCTCTGTATCCTGATATTTGTCCGCCACATCGGCCGGTACGATGACTACCTGTGCATTGTTGCAATATGCATTGGAACACTCCATAGAACTGGTCACTTCATCTGTAAGCGTCATACCATTCCATACACAGTCAATGGTCTTACCTTCCAACTCCATAATCTTGTTATCCCAGTCAATCTCAACGAACTCAACATCAACACCAAGACTCTCACCAAATGCCTTCGCCATATCAGCGTCAAATCCAATCCACTCATCACCGTCTTCTTTATAATCCATCGGCTCAAAATCAGTAATTCCGACTACCAGAGTACCTTTTCCCTTCACATACTCTACATCACTTTCGTCAGATGCACCAGAATCAGATTCTGTCTTCGCATCAGAACTTGTCTTGGTATCCGAACCAGAATCCGAAGCACCTCCACATGCGGTCAGGGACATAGCCGTAACCATCGTTAACATAAAAACAATCCACTTTTTCATAATCTTACACCTCATATGATAATATTCATACTGGCAAACACTCCATTGTGCTGTGTCATTGGTAATGAATATTTTAAACTTCCAACCGTGTTCGCAGTACGCTACTATATTATCAATTTACCACAATAAAGTCAAGCGTATTTTCTAATTATTTCCCGAGATATTAATACAGATACTTCTCTGCCATCTCCTTAAGTTTCCCCGGGTCTTCTGCAAACCATATGTCAAAAGTCGTATCCTCTGCCTGCACAGCCTGTCCCAGTTCTACAAAGAATGCCGGCATATCCTTTTGAAGCATCATACCCCACTGTTCGCCAAACTGCTCTTCGCCTTCTTTATCCGAACCATTCACATGCATCGTAAACGCAGGTTCCACTACATCATTGACTCTCTTGACTCCTCCATGGAAACCCAGCGTTCCAATCTGATGCGTGCCACAGGACGACGTACATCCAGAGATATGGATTCTAGGCAATACGCCGTCTGCGAAGTCATGCTTTCTAACTTCCTCAATAATCTGTGACAACGTCCCTTGCGAATCACGAAGTCCCACCTGACAGATTGTTGATCCGATACATGCCACAGATGTCTCGAACAGATTCTGCGCTCCGTCATCCGTCACTGCAAGCACTTTCTTAGCTTCTGTTCCGTTCAGGTTGATGATATAGATAGTCTCATCCGGTGCAATACGGACCTCAACTTCATCCATGTCTTTTATAACTTCATATATCTCTGCAAACTTTGACACATCCGGTACTCCGCCAATCGGATGATACGCTGCGGCATAGAGCCCATTCTGTTTCTGGGCAATGATGCGTTTTCCTGAAATCGCACTTTTATTTCCTGCCTTCGCAACAGAATGTCCACTGACATGAAGGGTCAGGTCCTCCCCTGCCTTCACCGTCTCTAATTTCTCAAGATAGGCCTTCTTATACCCCTCCACACCAAGGGTCTCCTGCATATATCTGGTCCTTGCTTTCGCACGGCTCTCATAATTACCGTATGCAACAAAAGTCTCAACCATCGCTTTCACGTAATACAATACTTCTGACGGCGCTGCCTGCTCTGCCACTTTTACTCCCATGCGGGGATTATTCCCCAATCCGCCTGCGCTGTATACATCGAATGTTCCATCCGGCCTGGCTGCAAATCCCAGATCACGGAAGGTTGCATGAGTCGCATTTGCCGGAGAATTGGAGAAACATACTTTAAGTTTTCTTGGCATCTTCACCGTCTTAATGAATCCCAGCAGATAATCAGAGACAGCCTCTGCGTATGGCAGCACGTCAAAATACTCCCCCTCTTCCACGCCGGATAACGGAGAAACCATCACATTCCTGGGGAAGTCTCCCCCTCCCCCTCTTGTGATAATTCCTACATCATACGCCTTCTCCATAATGTCGCAGACTGCTTTTTCATTCAGATTATGAAACTGCACGGTCTGGCATGTGGTAAAGTGCGCCTTCTCCACTCCGTACTCTGCAACAGAATCAGCGATAAATTTTAATTTCTCCTTGTTCATCCTTCCGCCCGGCATCCGAAGCCTCAACATACTGGCTTCTCCGCCTTTCTGTGCATAACTTCCGAATCCACCAGAAAAACCTTTGTAATCCTTTGCGCTGACCTCTTTTGCATAGAATTTTTCTGTCATCCTGCGAAAATCATCAAGGTCATCTTTGAACTCCCGAATCATCTGTTCCATAGTGTCACTCTCCTATCTTATATATATAATTTTACACCAGTCTTCCCAATGCCATTTCCATAGCGTCCATCCCTGCTTTTATCTCATCCATTGAATTCGTATAGGCAAAACGCAGATGTCCAGGCGCCAGAAATGCACTCCCCGGAACTACTGCAATCTTCGCCTCTTTCAACAGATATTCCGCCATCATATAGTCATTCTCGATAACTGTCTCACCATCCTTTTTACCCAGACAGGCTCCAACATCCGGCAGCAGATAGAAAGCTCCCTTCGAACTCTTGCAAGATACGCCTTTCATTCCCCGCAGTCGTTCCTCCATATAATCTTTCCGTTTTCTGAATTCCCGAACCATCTCTTCCACCGGCTTCTGTGACTCGGTTAACGCTGCGACTGCCGCCTTTTGCGACAGTGACTGGATTGATGATACTATCTGGCTCTGCAATGTATTCATTCCCCGGATAATCTCTGCCGGGGCAGCCGTATATCCGATTCTCCATCCTGTCATGGCATATGTCTTCGACAGGCTGTTAATCAATATGGTTCTTTCCTTCACCTCTTTTGAGAAAGATGCAATCGAAATATGTTCTCCTTCATCATAAATGAATTTCTCATAGACTTCATCCGATATGATATAGAAATCATGCTTCATCGCTAACCGGGCGATTTCTCTTAAGCTGCTTTCTGAATAAACCGCGCCCGTCGGATTATTCGGCGTATTAAGAAGGATTGCCCTTGTCTTATCTGTAACAACACTTTCAATTGCCGGAATATCCAGGGAAAAATCCTCCCTGCAGGGTACCATGACCGGCACTCCGTCCGCAAGCTTTACCAGTTCCGTATAGCTGACCCAGCAAGGATAGGGGATTATCACTTCGTCCCCCGGATTACAGATTGCCAGAAGCGCCGCAGACAGACACTGCTTTGCACCTGCGCCTATGATAATCTCCCCGGGAGAATATCTGACATGATTGTCTCTTTCTAATTTCTCACAGATAGCTTCCCGAAGTTCTAATATTCCCATAACAGGAGTATACTTTGTAAATCCCTGTTCCATCGCCCAAACTGCCGCCTGACAGATATGTTCAGGTGTCTTAAAGTCCGGTTCCCCTACATTAAAACGGATAACCTTCTCTCCCTGTTCCCTTAATCTTGCCACCCTGTTCGTAAGTTCTGTCGTCTGAGAGGGCTGAACATTCTTCACACGGTCTGATAACATCTTTCTAACCTCCTTATGTCTGCTGTATATTCATAATCCATGTCCTACCTGCGTAGATTCATGACTCCTTCCGCCAAGATCTTCACATCATCCAAAATATAATCAAATGCTCCTGCTTTATATAAATTAATCACTATCATTCCGACAGGAACCGCAAAAATCATGCCAAACACACCGCCCGTCTTATATCCGATATACAACAATATCAGCGTAACCAACGGCTTTAACCCCATACTATCACCAACCAGCTTCGGCTGTATCAACTGGCGCACTAGCTGAGTTACACCATATAAGATAATAAGTCCTGCAACTAGTTTATATTCGCCCATTAAAAACTTATACAAAGCCCATGGAATCAATGCCGTACCCGTTCCAAAAAACGGCAGGAAATCAAGTATCGCTATCAAAAGTGCAAGAAGAAATGCAAAATGAATCCTTAAGATAAAGAAACCTGCTAACAGCAAGACATAGACCACACACATAATCTTAAGCTGAGCTTTAAAATATCCGCCTACTGCATATTTCAGGTTATCTGTCACCATGGTCATCCGGCTGACCAGTGCATCCGGCGCAATCCTCTTCGCCCACTGCAGCACTTCCTCACGCTCAGCAATAAAAAAATATGCTGAGATAAATGTCACGATTACAGCAATAAGAACAGACGGAATGCTTTTCGCAAATCTTCCTGCCGCTGTTACTGTCGGTTCACTAATCTTACCGATAATTTTCCCCATGGTCTGGTCAAGATTATCCACCAATGTATGCCATCCTTCCTGAATACCTGCCGGAAGCATCCCGAATAATCCCTCAAGGCTTTCACCAATCTCGTCCATGCTTGCTTCTAAATCTTCATACATATCTGGTATATTTTGCGTAAAAGACACGATCTCTTTTGCAATCGTACTGCCCAACAGATAGATCAGCAGCCCGACCATCACCAATACGCCCACGATTATCAGCGCGGATCCCCATTTCTTAACAAGTTTCATCCGCTTCTCCAGCCAGTTTACCACAGGACTTGCGATTGACGCTATCAGCCACCCGATAACGAATGGCATGAAAAACACTATGAGCCTGTACCCGAAATAAAGAACCAGAATTGTTCCCACCAGGCTGAATGCAAGACTTACAACCACCTTCCAGTAAGGACGGTTATCCTGCAATTGTTCTTTAAAATTCATTTCCATCTATCTTTACGTCACCTCTTTTTACCGCAGGTGCTAATCCACTAAAAACTCTTTTTCTGTTAATTCCCATATCTCATCTCTGCCCTGTTTCGTAGCAGCAGAAAAGGGAATAACCTTTGTTCCCGGAATCAGGCCAAGTCCCTGCCTGATTACCTTAATATTCTTATCCTTCTGGCTCCTCTTAATCTTATCAAGCTTTGTGGCAATAATGATTGGCTCGTATCCCTGCGCAACAATCCAGTCATACATCATCTTATCATTCGCAGAAGGATCGTGCCGGATATCGATTAATAAAAATACTGCACGAAGCTGCTTAGAACTATGAAGGTAACGCTCTATCATCTGCCCCCATTTCTTCTTCTCTTGTTCCGACACTTTCGCATATCCATATCCGGGAAGGTCAACCAGGTATAGCTCCTGGTTGATATTATAGAAATTAATCGTCTGAGTCTTCCCGGGCGTTGCCGAAGTACGGGCATAAGACTTCCGGTTCATCAACGCATTGATCAGTGACGACTTTCCTACGTTGGATTTCCCGGCAAATGCAATCTCCGGCAAGGTATTCTCCGGCAGTTTACTTGTAATCCCACATATTGTTTCTAATTCTACACTCTTAATGATCATGTCCTATCTTTTTCCTTACTATGCTGTTTCTTGGCTCTCACTGCTTTTTTAGGGCTTTCCAGCGCAAGTTTGAGCACCTCGTCCATATGAGATACTGGAATAATCCTAAGCCCTTTGGTAATCTCATTTGACAGCTCTTCTATGTCCACCTTATTTTCCTTTGGTATCAGCACTGTCTTGATTCCCGCATTCTTAGCCGCCAGAAGTTTCTCTTTTAATCCACCGATTGGAAGGACTCTCCCCCTTAAGGTAATCTCCCCCGTCATCGCAAGATCTGCCCTCGCTTTTCTCCCGGTAATTGCCGATACCATAGCTGTCGCCATTGTAATTCCGGCAGATGGTCCGTCTTTTGGCACTGCCCCTTCCGGGATATGGATATGCACGTCATGTTCTTTGAAAAAATGCTCATCTATCCTCTGCTCTTTACTCACAGAGCGGATATAGCTGATCCCCGTCCTTGCAGACTCTTTCATCACATCTCCCATCTGTCCGGTCAGTAAAATCTCTCCTTCACCCGGCATGACATTTACCTCAATCTGAAGGGTATCGCCGCCCACACTGGTCCAGGCCAGTCCGCGGACGATTCCAATTTCATCCTCTTCATTTGCCATCTGGTAGACATACAATTCTTTTCCCAGATAATTATGGAGATTCCGTTCTGTTACACGGATGGCATCCCTCTTCATCTCCAATATCTCTCTTGCCGACTTCCTGCAGATATCTCCAATCTTACGCTCTAACTGTCTGACTCCAGCCTCCTTCGTATAATTGCGCGCCATCTTCCACAATGCCTTCTTACTGATTGTAAGCTGATCAGGACTAAGGCCATGTTTCTCCAGCTGCTTCGGTATCAGATGTTCCATAGCAATATGCAGTTTCTCATTCTCCGTATAACTGCTGACCTCGATAACCTCCATACGGTCCAGAAGAGGCCTTGGAATGGTCTGCAGGGTGTTCGCTGTCGTAACAAATAATACTTCCGACAAGTCTGTCGGAACTTCCAGATAATGATCCCTGAATTTGTGGTTCTGCTCACTGTCCAACACTTCCAGCAAGGCTGAAAACGTATCTCCTTTATAATCATTGCTGACCTTATCAATCTCATCTAACAAAAGCAGCGGATTCTTCACTCCAGCCTGCTTAAGACCATTGGCAATTCTTCCAGGCATCGCCCCCACATAGGTCTTCCGGTGTCCTCGAATCTCCGCCTCGTCACGCACGCCTCCCAGCGATATTCTTACATATGGCTTCTTAAGCGCTCTGGCAAGAGAACGTGCAATAGAAGTCTTTCCTGTTCCCGGCGGTCCCACCAGGCATAAGATTGGTGCATTTCCTTTCTTCGTAAGCGCCCGGACTGCCAGGAATTCCAGAACCCGTTCTTTGACTTTCTCAAGCCCATAATGATCTTCCTCCAGAATTTCTTTGGCATATTCAATATCCTGATGCTCCTCACACATTTTATCCCACGGCATCTCCAGCATCGTCTCGATATAGGTACGGATCACGCCATTCTCCGCCTGACTTCCCATAGAATTGCGGAATCGCCGAATCTCTTTATTTAGCTTTTCTTTGACTTCACCTGCTGCCTCAAGTTCATCCGTCTTTTGCTGGAACTCATCAGCATCAGACAAGGTATTATCATCCCCCAGTTCTTCTCTGATCAGTTTTGCCTCTTCGCGAAGAATATACTCTCTCTGGTTCTTATCCACGCGCTCCTTCACTTTTGCATGAATCTCATCTTTGACATTCATAATCTGAATCTCATTTACCAGTTTATAGGCAAGCAATTCATATCTCTGCCCTACATCTGCTTCTTCCAGGATCTGCTGGGCTTCCATATAAGGAAGCGGTACATTCGCAGCGATAATATCAATTAATTTCTTAAGATCATCCGTATTCTGGACCTGATACGCCAGTTCCTTTGAAAGCTTCGGATTCTTCCCCATATATTCCTTGAAGATATCCTTCATTCCCCGTACCATGCCCATTATCCTGTCTGGCTGTTTCGCTTCATCTGATAATGAATCCTCATCCGGCATCACTGTCACATTAGCTCTCAGATAAGGATCCTCAAACTCTATCGTATTAATACATGCCCTTAATTCTCCTGTAATCAGGACTCTGTTGACTTTCTTTGGTAATTTGATTACTTGACGGACTGTTGCAATACACCCTATCTGGTATACATCCGCCGCCCCTGGCTCATCTACCTCACTGTCTATCTGGGCCGTCAGGAATATCTTCTGCTCCCCTTCTACAGCCTCTTCGATTGCCGTAACTGACTTCGCACGGCTGACATCAAAGTGACGAACCATCTCCGGCAATATTGTAATTCCTCTTAACGCCACCATCGGCAGACTCATGGTCTCTCTGTTCATAAGCAACCCTCCCTGATATAGCAAACGGCGGGTACAACTTCATTTCTTGCACCCGCCTCTTATTCTTAGAAACTGTAATCATCTACAGTTCCTTATGCACTCTCGGACTTTAAGGAAATACGCCGGCATTCCGGTTCTCCGATTCCTTTGACGGCATCTTCCGTAATACGGCATGCCTTTAACGTATCATCTGACGGTGCCTTATACATGATATCCATCATGATATTCTCCATGATCGCACGCAGCCCTCTTGCTCCTGTCTTCCTTTTCAGTGAAGTCTCTGCTATTGCTTCCAGGGCTTTCTTATCAAATGTCAGATCTACGCCGTCAAGCTCTAACATCTTCTGATACTGCTTTACGATTGCATTCTTCGGTTCCGTAAGAATCCGAATCAACGCTTCCTTATCCAGCATCTCCAACGGCACAGTAACCGGCACTCTGCCTACGAGTTCTGGAATCAGACCGAATTTCACGAGATCCTGGGGCAGTACCTGTTTTAACAGTCTATCCACATCATTCTCATGCTTCTCTCCAATCTCCACATTAAATCCAATAGATTTGCGGTCGATACGCTTCTCAATAATCTTATCTATCCCTTCAAACGCGCCGCCACAGATAAACAGAATATTCGTCGTATCGATCTGGATCAGTTCCTGATGAGGATGCTTCCTTCCACCCTGCGGAGGTACATTTGCAATCGTTCCTTCCACAATCTTCAGAAGCGCCTGCTGTACGCCTTCACCGGAAACATCTCTTGTAATTGAAGGATTCTCCGACTTTCTCGTTATCTTATCAATCTCATCGATATAGATAATCCCATATTCTGCACGCTCAATATCTCCGTCGGCCGCCTGGATAATCTTAAGAAGGATATTCTCTACATCCTCCCCTACATATCCTGCCTCTGTAAGCGCCGTTGCATCCGCGATAGCAAACGGAACCCCTAAAATCTTTGCCAGTGTCTGGGCGAGCAGAGTCTTACCGCATCCTGTCGGTCCAAGCATCAGGATATTGCTCTTGCCAAGTTCCACTCCCAGATCTTTTCCTGCCATAATCCGTTTATAATGATTATAAACCGCAACCGACAGTACCTTCTTCGCCTCATCCTGTCCAATCACATAGTCGTCCAGGAATTCTTTAATCTCCTCAGGTTTCAGCAGATTAATATCTGCAAATGGATTCCACTGTCTTTCGTCACCATATTCAAACTCTTCTTCCAGAATCTCTGTACATACATCGATACACTCATCACAGATATATGCCCCGTTAGGTCCTGCAATCAGCTTTCTCACCTGATTCTGGGTTTTGTTACAGAACGAACACCTTACTTGATCGTCGTTCCTTCCAACCATACTCTCACCTCGTCTAAGGACTGACAGCAAGCATTAACGGCTTGTAATGACCTCATCGATCAATCCATACGCTTTTGCTTCCTCTGCCGACATGAAATTGTCACGGTCCGTATCTGCACTGATGACCTCAATCGGCTGTCCCGTATTTTCTGATAATATTTGATTCAATTTCTGGCGGGTCTTTAAGATATGTTCTGCGGCAATCTGAATCTCAGTTGCCTGTCCCCGTGCACCGCCCGACGGCTGATGAATCATAATCTCAGCATTTGGCAGCGCCAGCCTCTTTCCTTTTGTTCCTCCTGCAAGCAGGAATGAACCCATGCTTGCCGCCATACCGATACAGATTGTCTCTATATCGCACTTGATATACTGCATGGTGTCATAGATTGCCAGGCCTGCCGTCACAGATCCCCCCGGGCTGTTAATATACAGGTGTATATCCTTCTCAGGGTCCTCCGCCTCCAGGAACAGCAATTGCGCAACAACCACGCTTGCCGACACATCAGTTACTTCCTCACCAAGGAAAATAATCCTGTCCTTTAACAATCTTGAATAGATATCATAAGAACGCTCTCCCCGGCTGGTCTGTTCAATGACATAAGGTACCAGACTCATGCATATGCCTCCTTTTTCGACTACACATTTCTTCTTATTTCTCAACGGCATTCTCTACCAGGAATGTAATTGCCTCCTGGACAGCGATGTCTTCTTTCATCTGCTTCTTCTCTTCGTCACCCATGAATTCCTTAATCTTATCTGCATCCATATGATAACTCTCTGCCATCCTTGCAATTTCTTCTTCAATCTTCTCTTCGCTGGCTTCGATATTCTCTGCCTTTACAATTGCTTCTAATACCAGGCGGGTCTCAATACTCTTCACAGCCTGCGGCCTCATCTCTTCTAACATCTTCTCCGCTGTCATACCAGTAAACTGGAAGTACTGCTCCATAGTCATGCCCTGTGCCTGGATTCTGCGGGAGAAATTCTCTGCCATCTGTGATACCTGAGTATCAATCATTGCTTCTGGAAGCTCGTACTGTGCATTCTTAACTGCCTGCTCAACTACTTCATCTTCCTGCTTCTCTTTGCCTTGTGCAGCCTTCTCCTCTTTAATCTTAGCCTTGATGTCTTCCTTATATTCCTCTAATGTATCAAATTCGGATACTTCTGATGCAAATTCATCATCAATCTCCGGAAGTTCTTTTGTTTTAATCTCATGTACAGTACATTTGAATACAGCTGCTTTGCCCTTCAGTTCTTCTGCATGGTACTCATCTGGGAATGTCACATTGACTTCCACATCTGCCCCTGCTTCTACGCCAATCAGCTGCTCCTCGAATCCTGGAATGAAAGAACCTGAACCAATCTTCAATGAATAGTTCTCCCCTTTTCCGCCTTCGAATGCAACTCCGTCTACAAAGCCTTCAAAATCAAGGATAATATCATCTCCATCCTGTACCGGACGATCCTCTACTGTAACAGTTCTTGCATTCTTCTCTGCTTCTGCCTCAACTCTGGCATCAATCTCCTTCTGGGTTACGCGTGTAGAAACCTTCTCTACTTCCAGTCCCTTATACTGACCGAGTGTTACCTCCGGCTTCAGAGCGACTGTGGCTGTGAAGATAAATGGTTTGCCCTTCTCAAGCTGCACAACATCTATCTCTGGTCTGGACACAATATCTTCCTCACACTCGTCATATGCATCGGCATATGCCTTAGGAATCAGTTCATTTGCCGCGTCATCATAAAAAATCTCTGGTCCATACATCTTCTCAATCATCTGACGTGGAACCTTTCCCTTACGAAATCCCGGAAGTGAAATCTTGTTCTTCTGCTTCATATATGCACCCTGAAGCGCTTTCTCTAAATCATCGGCTGAAACTTCAATCGTCAGTTTTGCCATGCTCTTCTCTAACTTCTCTACCTGTAAACTCATTTATTATTTCCTCCTGTTTCTATCCCGCCTTCCGGTAGCTGGGAAACCGGGCATACTATTATTCTCACTGCATTCACCAAAGAAGTATAACACAAACCTTTGTAAATATCTAGTACTACATTTCATCTAAACGAAGGATTTTTCGAATCAAATCGTTCATATCATTCTCATCAATTGAATATTCCTTTCCCTGGTCTTCCTTCACCCGAAGAACCACCGTCTCCTTATCTCCGTATTTGACATCCATATAAGCCGTGTCCAGTAATTCATATGCATGATTAATGATATCGTTTAGTATCATCTGATCTGTCTCTTCTTCTGTCTCACTTTCATATTCTCCCGCTTCAATCTTCTCTGCCATCTTAAGAGAATCCGCCGTAAGCATCTGCTGGAATTTTACGAACACATCCGCCGGCCAGATATCGACAGTTACCTCATATTCTTTCTTTCCGGTCTTTTCCGTCTCTCCCACACTATAGCGCATCGTAGCGAATATCTTAGACACCAGTTCTGCGAACCTGGTTGTCTTCAGTTCTCCTACATCCATGCCGCTGGTGATATTGGCAGCGACAAACCTGTCAATAGAATCCTGATATGCCTGCATCAAAGCCGTCTGTGATGCATCCTCCATAAACCTTGCGGCGCCGTCTATCTCTCCCTGAAAAGTCAGGTCAAGAAGCGCCTGCGCAAATCCTCCCGCGTCAAAATCCTTCCCACATCCTGATATTCCCAGTACTGCGGCAATACATAATGCACAGATCTTCAAAAAATACCTTCTATATCTACTTTCTTTCATATACAATGGATTCGGCAACTTCATCTGCCTTCTCTTTTCCTGCCAGAACTTCAATCAGCTTCAAAGCGAACTCTATCGCTGTCCCTACGCCCTGGCTGGTAATCAGGTTCCCATCTACAGTCACCGGCGCACCTGTAAGCGCGGCACCCTGTATCTCCTTCTCCATAGCAGGATAACAGGTAACACGCTTTCCCTTCAGCAATCCAAGGTTACTAAGAACTGTCGGCGCGGCACAGATCGCTCCAATCTTCTTGCCTTCACTAAAGAAATCCTTCACAACCCTGCGTACACCTTCATGTGCATCCAGATTCTTCGTTCCCGGCATTCCTCCCGGAAGTACAATCATATCTGATTCTACAAAATTAACTTCCTCAAACAAGTCCTCCGTCTGTACATTAATACCGTGTGCCCCATGCACGGTATAATCTTCCGTTATAGAAACCGTATCCACATATATTGTCGCCCTTCTAAGCAGATCCACTACGGTCAGCCCCTCGATCTCTTCAAATCCATCCGCCAGGATTACACTTACTTTTTTCATAATACCTCCTCCTTTATTCCCAGGTATATTTCAAAATGAACTTTTCTCTAACTGTTACTATACCACAGTAACCTCTAATTCTACATATTATCATTCTTTACTTTTGATGTAAACTATATTATGATTATTCTATCTAGACAAGGGGGATTTTCTTTGGAAATTGAACGCAAATATTTAATAAAACAATTACCCGGACATATCGCATTACAAATTAATAATAACTCTGCTTTTCCATGCCGTCTCATTACGCAAGGATATCTGAACACGAATCCTGTTATACGAATCCGGAGGGATAACGACTTGTATGAACTCACCTACAAATCAAAAGGATTCATGGCAAGGCAGGAGTATAATCTTCCTCTCACCAAAGAGGCTTACGAACATCTTCTCACCAAAATTGACGGTCGTCTTATCCAGAAGAAACGCTATATGATACCCCTGGGCCACGGCCTGACTGCCGAACTGGATATCTTCGAAGGTGATCTCGCGCCTCTGATTCTCGTAGAAGTGGAATTCCCTACCGAAGAAGACGCACTCGCCTTCACCCCGCCTTCCTGGTTCGGTGAAGATGTAACCTTCTCCGGAAAATATCATAACAGCAATCTCAGCAAAGAATTTCCACTTGCATAATGAGCATCCAGTTCCAATGCAAAGGCAGCTTTGAGAGGTAGGAACTGTCAAAACTGACGTTCATATTAAAAAACAGAAAGCAACATTTTGTTGCTTTTATAGCTTTTGAAACATTTCGGTGCATAGATACCTATTTGTCTGGTAAATTGCTATACTACAAGTGAAATGACTTGTAGGAGTTAATGCGATGCCAAATATACAACTTTCCAGCAATTTAAGATATCTGAGAAAACAACGAGGACTGACACAATCCCAGATGGGTGATATTTTGAATATATCCAGACAGGCTTATTCTAATTATGAAACCAACAACCGAACACCCGATTTGGATACGCTTCTTTTTCTTTCGGATTTCTATAAGGTTAATTTAAACGACCTTGTCCTCACCAGTCTGAAAGACAGGGACAAGTATCCGGATAAGATTTCCGAAGATACCGTTCCTTATACTTTCACCAAGAACTCAAAAACCGGTAATACTATTTATCTCACAGACGAAGAAATGGATATTATCTTCCGTTTCCGCACTCTGTCAAATGAGAATAAACAGATTATTACCGGCTTTCTTCATGCAAATTCTTAACCGTCAGACTAATCTGACAATGCAAATCCGTCATGCACTGCATTCATCGCTTTATCAATATCCTTTTCCGGAACTAATACGGTAATACGGATCTCTGAAGTAGAAATCATATTGATATTAATTCTGGAATTATATAAGGATTCGAACATCTTTGCCGCCACACCTGGATTACTCATCATTCCTGCTCCGACCACGGAAAGCTTCGCTACATCTTCATTCCACGTAATCTCCTGGATTGTAAGTCTTTCTTTATTCTCTTCCAGAGTCCGGATTGCTGCTGACAGGTCATCTGCTGCCACCGTAAATGAGATATCCTTTGTTCCTTCTCTTCCTACGGACTGCAGGATAATATCCACATTGATATTGTTCCGTGCCAGTGTATCAAAGATACGGAAAGCAATTCCCGGCTTATCTGTTACACCAATCACTGAAATCCTCGCCGTATTCTTATCTGCTGCCACACCTGTCACTAATAGTTTTTCCATCCCCTTTGCCTCCTTGACTACAGTTCCCTCCGAACGGTTCAGGCTGGACCGTACCACCAGCTCTACATTATATTTCTTCGCCATCTCTACAGAACGATTGTGCAGGACTTTTGCTCCAAGGCTTGCCAACTCCAGCATCTCGTCATAAGTAATCATATCAATCTTTCTTGCATTCTTCACAACCCTGGGGTCTGCTGTAAACACACCGTCCACGTCTGTATAGATCTCACATTTATCCGCATGGAGTGCTGCTGCCAGAGCAACAGCTGTCGTATCTGACCCGCCTCTTCCAAGCGTCGTGATATCATCATATTTGTTCACTCCCTGGAATCCGGTAACAATCACAATCTTTCTGGAATCCAGCTCATGCAGGATACGCTCTGTCTCCACACGTTTAAAACGTGCATTCCCATAACGGGAAGTTGAATGCATCCGCACCTGAAAGGCATTCAGCGACACTGCCGGCACATCTAACACATGCATTGCCATTGCCATCAGAGATACCGACACCTGCTCACCGGTCGTCAGGAGCATATCCAACTCTCTTTTCTTTGCTTTTGGATTAATTGTCTCTGCAAGCGCCAGTAATTCATCCGTTGTGTCTCCCATAGCTGACAATACGATTACGACGTCGTGTCCTTCTTTATAGTCTTCTATACATCTTCTGGCGACATTGAAGATTCTCTCCTTGTTCGCAACAGAACTGCCGCCAAATTTCTTCACTATCAGCATAATTCCTCCTGCAGTAAATGGCCAATCAACTGATATCCTTTCGGCCATGTTCTTCCTGTCAAAGCAGCGGATTCCTCATCATATTTTCCAGCGCCGGTCTCATTTGTCCCCAAATCCTTTGTACTGTCATACAGAAGATAAGGAACCGGCTCACCTGTATGTGTACGTACCTCAATAGGTGTCGGATGATCTGGAAGCAGAAGCAGCCGGAAGTCCTCCCCTGCATCTTCTAAACCTTTCACCACAACGCCAATCACCTTCTCATCCACATTTTCGATGGCAGCAATCTTATCCTTTATGATTCCCTGATGCCCCATCTCATCCGGTGCTTCCACATGGATATATGCAAAATCATAGCCGTCTTCCGATAATGCTTTCACCGCCGCGCGCGCCTTACCTTCATAATTTGTATGGAGACCGCCATTAGCTCCTTCCACCAGAATGCGGTCCATGCCTGCACCCACTGCAATTCCCTTTAAAAGATCCACCGCAGAGATCATGACGCCTTTCTTTCCCGTTCTATCTTCAAATGAAGTAAGCGCCGGCTTCCTCCCTGCGCCCCAGAACCATGCCGAATTCGCAGGTTTCAATCCTCTCTTTCTTCGTTCGCCATTCAGCGGATGGGCTTTAAGAATCTCATAACTCTTCTCCATCATCTCACGCAGAACCATATCCTCAGGAAGATAATCTCCGATTCTTTTTGTGAGAATATCATGAGGCGGCGTTAATTCTGATATAACTCCATTCTTCTGAACCAGAAGGTGACGATAACTGGTTCCCACATAGAATTCATATCCTTCTTTTGCAAGTCCTTCCTTCAACGCGTCAATCAAAACAGCCGCATCAGCCGTTTCTATCTCATCCGAACTATGATCGATCATAATCTGATCCTCATAAGATCCTTCATTCTCTGATACAGTTACAATGTTGCATCGGAAAGACACATCTGTCTCTTCCATTTCAACGCCAATGCTTAGCGCCTCTAATGGAGACCTGCCTGTATAATAAACCTTCGGGTCATATCCCATGACTGCCAGATTCGCCGTATCGCTTCCTGGAGCCATTCCTTCTGGAACCATAGAAGCAATACCCATCTCAGATTTGGGAGCCAGCATGTCCATCACTGGTGTTTTTGCTGCCTGGAGCGTTGTCTTTCCCTCCAACTCCTTTAACGGTCTTCCTGCCATGCCATCGCTCAATACTATTACATACTTCATCGTTCTCTCCCATTCTACCCTTCTACACGTATCATATGCAGAATCTGTCCGCGGTAGATATTTGCCCTGGTCACGTAATCGCCTTCCATCATCACAGGAGTCACAAAGCCAAACTCGCCCTCAAGCCCCTCCGCCTTCACAATCTCAATCTCTCCAAAAGAATCCTTAAGCCTTGAAAGCATCTCATCTGCGTCGCCTTTGATACGGATAAAGAACCGGCGTTTTGCGTCCGCCTTATCCTCTAACTGGAGCTTCTCCTGCTTCCACATCGTCATGATATTTCTGTTCAGATGCTTAGCCGCATCCACCACATCCGCTACGACTGCGCTTGCCGTCGGAAGCTTTCCCGCCCCACTTCCATAGAACATTGCATCTCCAAGAACATTTCCATGCACGAAGATAGAATTGAACACACCGTTTACATTATACAGCGGATGTTCAGGGTACAGCATACATGGAGCAACAATCGCATGAAGCCGGTTTCCTGCATGACGTTTACTGGATGCCAGCAGTTTAATTGTAGTTCCCATAGCTTTTGCATACTTCATGTCTTCCACGGTAATCTCTGTGATTCCCTCGCAGTAAATATCCTCAAAATCTACCTGCTGTCCGGAAATCAGAGAAGAAAGAATTGCTATCTTCCTACACGCATCATAACCTTCCACATCTGCTTCTGGATTACGCTCTGCATATCCGTTTGCCTGTGCTTCCTTGAGCACCGCGTCATAATCTGCGCCTTCATAGAACATCTTCGTCAGCATATAGTTTGTCGTTCCATTCAGGATACCTGTAATCTCTTCAATCTCATCTGCTGTCAACGAAGAATTAAGCGGCCGTATAATCGGAATTCCTCCGCCCACACTTGCCTCAAACAAGAAATTAATCTGGTTCTCCTTGGCAATTGACAGTAACTCAGCGCCATGCTTCGCTACAAGAGCCTTATTGGACGTCGCCACACTCTTTCCTGCCTGCAGACAGCGTTTCACAAAAGTATAAGCCGGCTCGATGCCGCCCATCACCTCTACGACAATCTTAATCTCGTCATCAGAAACAATTTGTTCAAAATCGTGAACTATCTTATCTTGAATGGGATCTCCCGGGAAATCTCTTAGATCAAGCACATACTTGATATTCAGCTCATCTCCGATTCTCTGGTTGATCCGTGCGCCGTTAGTATTCACTACCTCCACGACTCCGGAACCAACCGTCCCGTATCCCATAACCGCTATATTTATCACGTATTATCCCTCCTCTTCAAGTATGCGTTCATAAACACATCAATGCTTCCATCCAGAACCGCCGTAACATTACTATTTTCCACATTCGTCCTGTGGTCCTTCACCATGGTATACGGCTGCATCACATAAGAGCGGATCTGGTTTCCAAAACCAATCTCCTTCACTTCTCCTCTGATATCCGAAACCTTCTCCGCCTGTTCCTGTTCCTTCAGAAGCTGAAGCTTCACTTTCAGCATCTGCATTGCCTTCTCTTTATTATGATGCTGTGAACGCTCATTCTGGCACTGTACTACGATTCCTGTGGGAAGATGGGTAATACGGATTGCCGAAGAAGTCTTATTGACATGCTGGCCGCCCGCTCCGCTTGCCCGATAGGTATCAATCTTCAAATCGTCGTCCGCAATCTCAATATCAATCTCATCTTCAATATCTGGAACCACATCACAAGATGCAAAAGAAGTCTGCCGCTTTCCCGCCGCATTGAAAGGTGAAATCCGTACCAGACGGTGAACTCCCTTCTCTGATTTCAGATACCCATATGCATTCTCTCCATTTACCTCAAAAGTTACCGTCTTCGTTCCCGCGATATCCCCATCCAGGTAATCCAGCACCTGAATAGAAAATCCTTTCCGTTCAGACCAACGGCTGTACATCCGGTAAAGCATGCTTGCCCAGTCGCAGGATTCCGTCCCGCCTGCTCCTGCATGAATCGTAACAATCGCATTGCAGGAGTCGTATTCTCCAGACAACAATGTCTGAATCCGCAGTTCTTCAAACGCTGCTTCAAACTCTTTGATCTCCGTATCTAATTCCTTGACCATGGACGCATCATTCTCTTCATATCCCATCTCTATCAGAAGCTGGATATCTTCATATGATGTATAGAGTCCCTGTATACTCTTTACCAGTTCTTGAAGGTTCTTCAGTTCCTTCATGTACCTCTGCGACTCTTCCGGATTATCCCAGAATCCTGGTTCTTCTATCTTCTTCTCTAACTCCTCAATCCTTCTTACTTTGCCAGCGAGGTCAAAGTGAATCCCTCATCTCGGCAAGAGGTTCTTCATAAGCATTCAGCAATGTTTTAAACTGATCTAATTCAACCACTCTATCACCTCTTTCTTATTTTCGTCCGCAGCACTGCTTATATTTCTTTCCGCTTCCGCACGGGCATGGGTCATTCGGATAAACCTTCTTCTCAACCCTTTTCTTTGGCCCGCGCACGGCAGTATCATCCTTATTCGTTCCCGTTACCTTCGCAACCTGCTCTCTTTCAACCTTCTGCTCAATCCTTACATGGAACAGAGCGCGGATTGTATCTGCCGCAATACTCTTCGTCATCTCATCAAACATCTCGTATCCCAGCATCTTGTACTCAACCTTCGGGTCTCTCTGTCCATATGCCTGAAGCCCTATTCCCTGACGCAGCTGGTCCATATCGTCGATATGCGCCATCCATTTCGCATCAATGACCTTCAGAAGAATAACGCGCTCAATCTCCCTGACATGCTCCGCCTCCGGGAACTCTGTTTCCTTCGCCTCGTAAGCCTTCGCGGCGCGCTCTTTCAGAAGATGCTTCAATTCCTTCTGTCCCATTCCACGGACGTCTTCTTCCGTAACTGCTGCAATTGGAATCGTATTGTGGATAGTCAGGTTCAGTTCTGCCAGATTCCACTCATCATAATCCTGGTCTGAACTGGTTACCATGTCTACAACATTTTCCACATACTCATTCATCATATGGAAGATGGAATCACGCATATTCTCTCCGTCCAGTACACGGCGTCTCTCTTCATAGATAATCTCTCTCTGTTCATTCATTACCTGATCGTAATCCAGCAGATTCTTACGGATTCCAAAGTTATTGCTCTCAATCTTCTGCTGAGCCTTCTCAATCGCACTGGAAAGCATCTTATGCTCAATCTGCTCTCCGTCTTCCACTCCCAGGGCATTAAAGATACCCATCAGCCTTTCAGAGCCGAAAAGTCTCATCAGGTCATCCTCCAGAGAAATATAAAACCTGGATTCTCCTGGGTCTCCCTGACGGCCGGAACGTCCGCGCAGCTGGTTATCGATACGCCTGGACTCATGGCGCTCCGTACCAATAATCTTGAGACCTCCCGCCGCCTTCGCCTCTTCATCCAACTTGATATCCGTACCACGGCCTGCCATGTTCGTAGCGATAGTAACCGCATCATGCACGCCTGCTTCGGCAACAATCTCCGCCTCCATCTCGTGGAACTTTGCATTCAATACATTATGCTTAATCCCCCGTCTCTTAAGCATTCCGCTCAACAATTCAGAATTCTCAATTGTAATCGTACCCACCAGAACCGGCTGATGCTTCGCATGTGCTTCTTCAATCGCATCGCATACCGCACGGAATTTCTCTTTCTGTGTCTTATATACTGCGTCATCAAGGTCTTGACGGATTACCGGTAGATTGGTCGGTATCTCAATAACGTCCATTCCGTAGATTTCCCTGAACTCTTTCTCCTCAGTCAGCGCCGTACCTGTCATGCCGGCCTTTTTCACGAATTTATTAAACAGGTTCTGGAACGTGATGGTCGCAAGGGTTCGGCTCTCCCGCTTTACCTTCACATGCTCCTTTGCCTCAATCGCCTGGTGAAGTCCGTCCGAATAACGACGCCCCGGCATGATACGTCCCGTAAATTCATCTACAATCAGAACCTCATCTTCTTTTACCACATAATCTTTATCCTTAAACATCAGGTTATGCGCCCTAAGCGCCAGGATAATATTGTGCTGAATCTCAAGGTTCTCCGGATCTGCCAGATTCTCAATATGGAAGAATTGTTCAACCTTCTTCACACCATCCTCGGTCAGATTGATATTTTTCTCCTTCTCGTTTACGATGAAATCCCCCGTCTCTTCGATGTCTTCTCCCATGATCGCATTCATCTTGCTGAATTCACCGCTGGCTTCACCGCGTTCCAACTGACGCGCCAGAATATCACAGGCATCGTAGAGCTTTGTGGATTTGCCGCTCTGCCCAGATATGATCAGCGGAGTTCTCGCCTCGTCAATCAATACAGAGTCCACCTCATCGATAATGGCATACTTTAACCCTCTCTGCACCAACTGTTCTTTGTAAATGACCATATTGTCTCTAAGATAATCGAATCCCAGTTCATTGTTGGTCACGTAAGTAATATCGCAATTATATGCCGCGCGTCTCTCGTCATTATCCATACTGTTCAGCACGACTCCAACCGTAAGTCCAAGGAATTCATGCACCTGTCCCATCCACTCGGCATCACGCTTCGCCAGATAATCATTGACAGTTACAATATGAACGCCTTCACCTGTCAATGCATTCAGATAAGCAGGGAGAGTGGACACCAACGTCTTACCTTCACCAGTACGCATCTCAGAAATACGCCCCTGGTGCAGGATGATACCGCCGATAATCTGTACGCGGTAATGCTTCATTCCCAATGTACGCACCGCTGCCTCTCTCACAACTGCAAATGCTTCCGGAAGGATATCATCCAGCGTCTCTCCATCTGCAAGACGTTTCTTAAATTCTCTGGTCTTATCTTTTAACTCGCCGTCCGACAGCTTCTGCATCTCCGGATCCAACGCTTCTACGGCATCTACGATAGGGTAGATCCTCTTCAACTCATTTTCACTATGTGTTCCGAATATTTTCTGTATTAAACCCATATTGATGATAACTCCTTATCAGTGATTTGGCCATAGCATGACCACTTTATCCCTCATTTTAGCACTATCTGGGGTGCAATTCAACTAATTTATAAAGTGTTCACAAACTGTTATTATCTCTGTTACTATTCATCTATACTTCCGGACTTTTTCATAAGGTATCTTTCCCCCAAAAAGATCAAGCGCGCTTCCTATGGTGAAATCAATCTTTCCGCCTGAAATCTCACGAAAATGTTCCAATTCCATAAGACTCCCAATTCCGCCTGCATAAGTAACAGCGTTTCCCTCATACATGCCAAGCAGCGCCGCCAGACCATCGTCTATCCCTGACGCCTTGCCTTCCACATCCACCCCGTGCACCAGAAATTCATCGCAATATTGAGCAAATTCTTCCAGAATCCCCTGCGTTAGTTTCACCTGGGTAAATGTCTGCCAACGATTCGTTACGATATAATAATCTCCATCCTTCTTCCGGCAGCTTAAGTCTATCACAATATGCTCCTTTCCCACTGCCTGACGCAGCTTCTCCATATTCTCCCAGCGGATGATGCCATCCTGAAAAACATAAGAAGTAACAATCACATGACTTGCCCCTGCTTTCAGATACTCCTCGGCGTTCTCTGCCGTTATGCCGCCTCCGATCTGAAGTCCTCCCGGATATGCTTCTAGCGCTCTTCTCGCCTGCACTTTCGTCTTCTCAAAATACTCGGAAGAAGGCGGATTCAGGAGAATCACATGCCCCCCCTTCAGTCCATCTCTCTGATACAGCCGTGCAAAATAATCTGCATCCTGTACCGCCGTGAAATTCTCTACTGCCTGATTAGCTTCATCCTTCAGGCTTCCTCCTACAATCTGTTTTACTGTTCCGTTATGAATATCTATACATGGTCTGAATCTCATACTCTGCTCCTTAATAATTGCCTCATCATATCTGTCATTTTTCTTTGTCAAGCTCGTCTAGTCGAAATATCCACTAAACCTTCTTTAGTCTAGCATATGAAAGTCCAAAAAGCCACAAAAAGAGCCATTCTAATATGAATTAGAATGACTCTTTTTACATCACACACAATAACAGTTATGTCATACCACTTATTTTATTAGACAGGGTTAAGTCTCCCTGTTACTTTATCAAATAAAGATTATTCGCCAGTCTTTGGAGATTTTGTCTTAACTGGTGTTACCGGGTTACCCTTTGCATCGTAAGGAACAACCTTTCCACTGGATGTAACTTTAACGAATGCAACTGGTGATAAGCTGTTAAAATGTACAGTAACGAATGCAGAGTCGCCTTCTACCTGTACAATTCCCTGCAATACTTCCCATTTTCCATTTACATAGTGAAGTACATAGATGCTGTCGCCATTTTTAAGTCCTTCAACTTTAGCGGAACCAACATTAACTTTGATATCAACTCCACCTGCTGGCAATGTATGCTCAACCCATTCGCCGTTAACCATTTCACCATAGGAAATATCACCAGCTTTTAATACTGCATACTGTGCATTGTCTGGTACGTTACAAACCTGTTTGATAACTTCTTCAATCTTCTTTGGGTCAGAAATTGTATCAACAACTTCCTCATACTGCTCCTCTGTAAGACCATCCGCACCTGCAAGATAATCAACACCGATTGTATAGTCTAAATCTTTGTCAACAAACCAAACATCATCTTCTTCAAATGATGGTGCGCCTGCATTAAGTTTAATTTCTTCCTCTTTTTTAATCTCATCAGCAGATGGTGCATTAGAATTACCATTACTGTTTTCAGCAAATGCTGTCATGCTCATACCCAGGCAAAGAGTACCTGCAGTAATTAAAGCAATCATCTTTTTCATTTTCATATCAATTTGCTCCTTCCTTAATTCTGTTACGTTGTGTGATTATATATTAAAGCTTCTGTTGCCTTAATATCTTTTTCATAAATCCCCTACTCTTCTTTCGTTGCATTTATCATCCATCTTTGATTAGGGGCGCTTGAAATGCATGTAGAAAGTGTCAGTATCCCAGTCTCTTTTGTTACATTTACATCCATATTCACATGTCCGCTAATAGAACTTCTCAGTTCGTCTAAATACTTTTGAAAATCACCGGAATCAGAAAAATTATAATTATCCATCAAATAGCGATCATCAAATGCTACGGCAGCAAATATTTTATATTTTATAGTCTGATCCGGAAGATAAATATAAACATAAGGATGATTGTCAAAAAAATCCTGATCTTCATATTTATGTAAATCTGCAAACATGCTTCCATTTTTCATATTATGCCCGTATACAATATTTACTGGATCAGAAAAATCTTTTGCATTGTACTTCTCAGTGTATATAGAACCCGGAAGACCTTCTAATCTTTCAATGGTATGTTCAAGATAATAAGAATCATCTTCTGAATCACTTTGGAGAATAGGATAATCAATATTAGTTTCTGGTATCCAAATCCATGCATATACATCGGGATTTACAGCCTGAGCCGCCGCAAAATCTATCTTACGATATATCGGATCATCCGTATCTACCGTCACTTCTATCTTTAGCTCTTCATATCGCTTTGCAGTCTTTTCAGGATCCGCTTTTTTTGCCTGCTCAGCAGCAGCTTTTGCCTTTTGATCAGTATTGTATAAATAGAACCCTGCACCAGCTCCTACACCTGCCAATATCACCAATACCAATACAATGGCAATTATTTTTCCTTTTCCCAATCCTTTTTTATGTTTTGCAAAATCATTCTGTTCAAATTCATCTTCAACCATATTTATCCTCCTTAAAATAACTGAAATTATGAGATTTCTTCATAAAAATAATTAATAACTATCTCTTTTAACTGTTCCTGATTCGGGATATACTCCATAAATTCGCCCGGCCATGTAGCTTCGCCAGGAACTGTAGCCATGTTTTCAGCATTCAAATCTATATTCAACAACTCGGGTACTAAATAAGCAATATCTTCTACAGTAATATTTGTACACATATTATCCTGAAGGCTGTTGTATATATTAACAGGAAGTGTAAAATCATTTTTCACAGCCTCTTTAGCTGTTGCAAAATAATTTGTGATATATTGCTTTTGGCGGTCAAGTCGCCCTAAGCTGCTTCCTAATGTCTGCGTATCACGTTGACGCACGTAATCTAATGCCATATCGCCGGTCAGATGCATCGTCTCACCAGCATGATAGATTCTATTATCTCCTCTAACATCTTCCAGAACCTGCACATCAACACCGCCAATCGCATCATTTAATAAAGATATTGCAGCAATATTTATAGAACAATAACGTTGGATTGGCACCTGATAAAGCAAGTTTGAGACCGCATCTACCATTAATTCACAGCTTGCCGTCGCATCTTGACCATATACATACTGATAATTAATCTGAACATTTTCATTACGATCAAAATCACCTTTTTGGTTCACTATTTTAATCGGCGTTATAGTTTCACGGGGAATGGCTAAAATTTTAATTTGACCATTTTCAATATTGACACTAAATAATACAATAGTATCGGCTAACCCCTCACTGCCATTCTCCAACTGTGGGGCAGGCATTTTTTCTTCAATTGGAACTTCTTTATCAATCCCCAGACACAAAAAATTAATAACATCTTCATTGTAACGATATTTTTTTTCGTTATATGTTATATAAAGACCTTCTTCAGCATCACCTGACTCTGTAGGAGCCGTAACCGTCGTCTTTAATTTCTTCTCTCCTTGAGCACGCAAATAAAAGAAGCTTCCCGTTAATCCTGCAACTACGACTAGCAAAGCCGTCACTACACATAACACGACCTTCTTCCATCTTTTCATTGATAGGAATTTTTCTAAGATGCTTTTCGGCTTGTTCCCTGATTCCGCGTCATCGTCAAGAGGCCTGTCTTCAAAAGAATCTTCATAAAGAATCTTTGTCGAAAAATCATCATCTCTCTTCATAACTGCCCCCATACAATAATTTCTGTTAAAACAGTCTGTATTTTATACTAAAATTATACTTTATTCTCCGGGAATGTCAAGTAGAAACCCTACAAATAAATGAAAAGAACTTGTACAAACTCAACAAGAACTGCTTTTCGCGGATAAATTTTCCGAAAAAAGCAGTTCTTTTGGTTAAATATCTAATTATCTGTTGTCATCTGTTTTATCATTTGTATTATTATCAGTGTCATTTCCATCCAATGCATCATCCATATCATCTACACCATCACGAACATCATCACCTATCTCATCAGCGATGCCGTCGCCATTGTTATTGCGGTTATTATTTGTACCATTGGTCGCATCATTGGCTTTGTTACCATTATTACTGTTTGTTCCATTGTTATTGTCACTTGCCGCATTGTTGTTGGCCGCATTATCATCTGCATTGCCATCACTTCCACAGGCTGTCATGCCAAGCATTACGCCTGTACACATAAGAATTAGTACAAATTTCTTCAACTGTTTCATCATTAATTCTCCCTTTCATGTATCATTATCTATAATCAAGTAATACTTGTTACTAGTAATATTTACAGAAAAACAGATGATATACTTGCTAAAGAATAAATACAATTGGTATCTTATGTCAAAAATTGCATATTATTCCACCAACAATAAAAA
>CANSLW010000017.1 GCA_947647815.1 uncultured Dorea sp.
TTCCTTTTTCTTTTACTTTACTGTATTTTAATATTTCTGTATAATAATGTGGAATAGAAAAGAAGGAGTGATTGATATGAGTAAGATTGAAGAAGTCCGCAGTGATATGTTCAAAGCCATGAAGGCCGGTGACAAGGAGACCAAGGAGACCCTGTCCATGCTGCTTGCCGCTCTTAAGAATAAAGCGATCGACAAACGCGACGACTTAACAGCGGAGGAGGAGACTCAGGTTGTCTTAAAGGAGATCAAACAGACAAAAGAGGCGTTGGAGATGACTCCTGCTGACCGTACGGAGATTATCGAGGAGTGCGCCAAGCGTCTCGCCGTATTAGAACAGTATGCGCCTAAGATGATGGATGAAGCCGAGATCCGCGAAGTTATTACCGCAACCCTTGCAGAGCTGGGAATCGATGCGCCGACCGCAAAGGATAAGGGCAAGATCATGAAAGTTCTGATGCCGAAGGTAAAGGGCAAGGCAGACGGCAAATTAGTGAATGAAACCCTCACATCTTTTATGCAGCCATAATTACTGTATCTGGAGATAATATAACTGCCGGGAAATTGTATATACAACATTTCCCGGCAGTTTTTGTGTCCTGCTTTTTAATCTGCATCCTCGTCAGTGTCTGTGTCCTCTTTGGAATCTGTATCTTCATCATTATCAGCATCTTCTCCGGAATCTGCATCTTCGGTATCCGCATCGTCTTCAGCGTCCGCCACATCATCTGTCTGCACTTCGTTCGCATATGGATCCTGTACTTCTTCTTTTATCGTGACCTTCAGGTCCTTGAAACTGATCTTATCCCATACATCATTGTCTACGCTGATCTTCGCATCTTCACGCCACTTATCGCAAGTCTCCGTATACAACTCCTGTTTTCTCTCATTCACAATGCTCTCTTTCTTCGCATCTGTTGCATCCCTGTCAAGGAGACTCGTAACCTTGGCAACATAACAGCCGTTATCCGTCTCAACCAGATCCGTAACTTCTCCTTCTTCTAACTCATCCGCTGCCTTAATAAGATCCTCCGCAGGCATCGTAGACTCAGCGTCAAAAGTTGCTGTCTGAGCTTCTAATTCCTGCTCTTTTGCATAAGCTTCAAAGTCATCCTCATCCTTAGCCGATTTTGCAAATTCTTTTGCCTTCTCCTTAGTCTCTTCCTTCTCTTCGTCAGTCATGTCTACGGATTTACCTTCATCATCGGTAGAAGTATACGGGAAGGATACATACTGCATGCTTTTCTGTGCCGCTTCTTCATCTGATACCTCTGTATCAGCGCCGTCCTGTATTGCATTCTGCATCTTCATCTGGATCGCCATCAGAGTCATCACACGCTCTACTGCCTTCTCAGAACCGGATACTTTCTCCTTATCCTCCAACGGATTTGCCTCGCTGAATTCCTTTACCGCATCCTGGACCGCTTGTTTCTCCTCGTCAGAAAGAGAGACGCCATACTCGTCCATATGCTGTTCAAGCAGAACCATATCTTCTAATGTCTCTAGTACAGATTCTTTCACGGACTCTTCATAGGTCTTACCCTCTGTCGCTTCAGAATTCCACATATCATCGCCCAGATACGCTGAATAATATGTCTCATACTGTGCCTGTACATATCTTGCATAAAAATTAGCAACTTCCGCCGTAATCTTCTCATCTCCAACCGTCGCAACCACGTCGTCAGCCTTAAAAGAACTGCATCCGGTCAAAGAAGATACTGTCAGCATCCCTGCCAACATAAACATTACAATCTTTTTCTTCATTCCTCTATATCCTCCTTAGTGCTATCAGTCTCATACCCATCCGTGCATTTCGGCACGCTTTTTTATTATACCTTGTTTTTACTCCTCAATCAATCCTTTCATTCCATTTAACACATTTTTCACAACTGTAAAGACATCTGTTCCTTTTTCTTTCCGGTTCTTCCCTTTCTTCTCGTAGATAAAGCATGGAGCCGCCACGTCTGCCTTGATTGACAATTCTCCTCTGAATGTTTCCAATAACTTCGGAATCCTCCGAGTATCTATCTTCGCTTTTTCATACATAGTAAACATATACGTCTCGCCTTTTTGCTCTACGGCAGTCACATATACGCTGTGCGCAAGTGCCTTCAGGCTTGCCGTCTCCAAGAGCTTCTCCACCTTTTTCGGAAGATCCCCAAAACGGTCCGTAAGTTCTTCTATCATATCATCCTTTTCTTCTTCGTTCTCAATTGCGGCTATTCGTTTATATATATCCAGTTTTTGATATTCATTGGGAATATAACTATCCGGGATATAGGCATCCACATTCAGATCCAGAGTCGTCACATAAGTAGTCTCCTCCATCTCGCCTTTCAGATGCTTGACTGCTTCATTTAACATCTTGCAGTACATATCATATCCCACTGCTTCCATATGCCCATGCTGCTCGGCTCCCAGAAGATTACCCGCGCCACGGATCTCAAGATCCCGCATGGCAATCTTGAATCCCGACCCAAGATCCGTGAACTCACGGATTGCCGCCAGCCTCTTCTCTGCAATCTCTTTTAACATCTTATCCCGCCGGTACAGCAAGAAAGCATAAGCCATCCGGTTCGACCGTCCGACCCTTCCCCGAAGCTGGTATAACTGAGATAATCCCAGACGGTCAGCATCATGAATAATCATAGTATTTACATTGGAAATATCGAGCCCTGTCTCTATGATCGTTGTCGACACCAGTACATCAATCTCTCCGTTGATAAATTCATACATAATCTTCTCTAACTGGTGCTCCCTCATCTGCCCGTGGGCATACTCTACGGTTACTTCCGGAACCAGCTTCTGGATACGTGCCGTAACCTCAGCAATATCCTCCACGCGGTTGTATACATAATATACCTGCCCTTGTCTCGCACATTCCCGCTCAATCGCTTCCCTTACCATCTCATCATTATATTCCATCACATAAGTCTGTATCGGCATACGGTCATTGGGAGCTTCTTCCAGAACGCTCATATCCCGGATTCCGATCAGGCTCATATGAAGAGTTCTTGGAATCGGCGTTGCCGTAAGAGTCAGTACGTCTATGTTTTCCTTTAACTTCTTAATCTTTTCTTTATGCTGTACACCGAACCGCTGTTCCTCGTCAATAATCAGAAGTCCCAGGTCTTTGAACTTCAGATCGTCTCCCAGTACACGGTGTGTCCCGATGACAATATCTACCAATCCCCGCTTCGTATCCTCCACGGTCTTCTTCTGCTGTGCCGGGGTACGGAACCTGCACATAAGATCTACCCTGACAGGGAAATCCTTCATCCGCTGCAGAAATGTATTGTAATGCTGCTGTGCCAGTATCGTGGTCGGCACCAGATACACTACCTGCTTATCCTCCTGCACAGCCTTAAATGCCGCCCTTATGGCAATCTCGGTCTTGCCGTATCCCACATCCCCACATATCAGCCGGTCCATGATCTTATGGCTCTGCATATCCCGCTTGACCGCTTCGATAGCAAGGAGCTGGTCTTCCGTTTCCTCAAAGGGGAACATTTCTTCAAACTCTCTCTGCCATACCGTATCTTCTCCATAGACGTAGCCTTCCTGTTCCTGCCTTGCCGCGTATAATTTGACCAAATCTCTGGCAATCTCCCTTACCGCGCCCCGGACCCGGTTCTTGGTCTTACTCCACTCCTGGGTTCCCAGGCGGTTAAGTTTCGGCTTCTTTGCATCCGCATTGGCATACTTCTGGATCAGGTCAAGCTGCGTCGCCGGAATATAGAGATTCCCTCCCTGGGCGTAAGAAATCTTCATATAGTCCTTGGAAATCTTGTCCACTTCAATCTTCTCGATTCCCTGATAGATGCCAAGGCCATGGTTCTCATGGACTACATAATCTCCCGGTTTTAATTCAGCAAAATCCTGAATCCTGCGTCCCTCATAGAGCTTTCGTTTCTTCTTTTTCTTTACTTTTCCAAAAATATCCGTCTCCGAGATCACCGTGTATTTCAGCATTGGGTACTCATATCCCTCTGCCACATATCCATATGCAGTCATAATCTCTCCTGGCTGCACGTCACGGTCCATATCGTCACTATAATAACTGCTCAGATTATAATCCCTTAAGTCCTCCGCCAGCCTCTTCGCCCTGGTCCGCGATCCGGACAGAAGCACCACCCGGTATCCATTTCTCTTCAGACGTTTCAGATCCTGTGTCAGCGTATCAAAACTGCTGTTATAAGGATTCACACTCTTGGTATGCAGGCTGTAGGCGCCTCTTGTCTCCAGGCCCTTGCAGCGCATATCCAAAGCAAAGAATCCAATACTGCTGTAGCGGTTCATCTTATCTAAGATTTCTTCCGTGCTATACAGCCGCACTTCCCCGTCTGACATCTTATATCCGTTCTCCACACGCTTCTTCTGCGCTTCCATAAACTCGTCTTCCACGCCTTGTCCCTTCTCCACAAGACGAACCGGTTCATTTAAGAATAACAATGTCTCATCTATAGGAAAATAATCCAGAAATGACACTCTTTTTTCCTCTTCCTGAGGAAATTCTATCGCCGGACAGATTGTAATTTCTTTCAAGTTCTCTATGGACCGCTGTGTTTCCACATCAAAAGTCCTGATAGAATCTACCTCATCCCCCCATAGTTCGATTCGAACCGGAAGTTCCTCTGTCAATGGATAAACATCCAGGATTCCGCCCCGGACTGCAAACTGGCCGCGCCCTTCAATCTGCACTTCCCTGTCATATCCCAGTTCCGTAAGCCTCTTCTGCATTTCTTCAAGATTAATAGCGCTGTCATTGGCAATCCGAAGGATTCTCTGGCTGATTACTTCCTTGGGAAGCAGCGAATCCATAAATGCATCAAAACTTGTGACTACCGTAAGCGGTTCGTCTCCTGCTGCCGCCTGTATAACCTCCATGCGCTGCTGCACCAGTTCCTTGCTCCTTAAATCCGCCTGATAAAACAGTAGATCCTTAGCCGGATAGAAATAAGTCTGGGAGTCCAGAAAACGATACTCTTCATAGACCTGTTTTGCTTTCGACTCACTGGAACAGGCGATGACCTTATACTTAGGGCCATCGCCGAGCGCATACATCATATGTGTCTTCTGGGAATTCACGCATCCGCAGACGCGTATCATCCCTTGTTCTTTCATCCGTCTCTTATAGAGTTCCTCGAACTCTGCCAATTCATTCAATGGCCTGATTAAGGCTTGCATATCTTACGCCTCCTTAGCCTGAACTTTCCTGTTATACTCATTCATCGCAGCATCTGCCTCACCGTCAAGAATCATTGTGACCGCCTGAACTGCCTTCTGGTATCCTTCTTCCATAATCTCTCTCTCTGCTTTGGAGAAATGTCCCAGCACATAATCAGCAAGATCGTACTTAGGCGGCTTCTTTCCAACGCCAATTTTAATACGCAAAAATACGTCTGTTCCAAGATGTGCAATAATATTTTTGATACCGTTATGGCCGCCCGCGCTCCCTTTCTTGCGGATACGAAGCTGTCCTACATCTAGGCTTACATCGTCATAGATTACCAACAGCTCTGTCTCTTCATCAATCTTGAAGTAATCCACAAGACCACCAATGCTCTCTCCGCTTAAGTTCATATACGTCTGGGGTTTTACCAGAATGACCTTGTGGCCTTCAATAATCCCCTTCCCAATCAGCGCACGGTTCTTTCTGCCGTCTACAGATATATTATATTTGTCCGCAAGGGCGTCTATGACATCAAATCCCACATTATGCCTGGTTCCTTCGTATGGAAGCGTCGGATTCCCAAGTCCTGCTATAATAAACATCCTGTTCTCACCTCTTGTTCTTATAAAATGTATCAACTTCTAAATATAGGCGTAGATTTTTATTATACAAGACGCACGAAGATTTGTCACGCAAAAAGGCACGAATAATTTTCCTTCTTTTCTCATAGATTATATAAAACAAATACAGCATACTCAGCACAGGGGGATTTTTTATGAGTACAAAAACCAAAATAGTCGTATTACATATGAAGGAAATTATCTATACGGCGGTCTTTGCTACATTGGCAGTTGTATTGATCTTACTGCTCCTTTTTATGTTCCTTCCCAAGAATAAAGAGACGAAGACTAATGAAGAAAAATATATGCCCGGCGTCTATACTTCCACAGTCACATTAAATAATACCGCCCTTGAAGTAGAAGTAACCGTGGATGAATCCCACATCAACTCCATCCGCTTCTCCAATCTGGATGAAACTGTAGCCGCCATGTATCCACTGATTCAGCCGGCAATCGAGGATATCGCCGAACAGGTATATGACCATCAATCTCTAGAAGATATCCAGTACTCCGAAGATAATCCATATACCTCGCAGATTATCATAGACGCAATTGAAGAGGCGTTAAAAAAAGCCGAAACACTTTGAAGTGTTCCGGTTTTTTATCTTTCATACTTTCACTCTTTATCCATCTGCAATCGGATATCCTTCTCCTGAAATCGTGAATACTTCTTATCCTTCCACAATCAGATATCTTCCTCCCGGGATTGCGAATACTTCTGACGCTTCTTCAATCTCTTCATCTGACATCCCGTCAACATCAAGGCCTTCTTCTGCTAAAAATTCTCTTACTTCTCCAATGCTGTCTACAATGACAGCCATACAGTCTTCTAAAAATGCTTCAGCTTCCTCCAATGTCTCTGCCACCGGTTCATCAAATAACTGCCCCTGATTCTTGATAAAGGTCTTCAGGCAGTCTTCATCATATTCATACATCGTCCTGGTCCTCCCTTATTCATTTTCTTTTTTCTTTTACACAAACTGCAATAATTTCTCCGGACGGCTGATGATTACCTCAGCACCTGCCGCCTCTAACGCTTCTCTGTCCCTGAATCCCCATGCTACGCTTACCGTCTGTACTCCCGCATTCTTTCCTGTCTGAATATCTACTTCAGAATCGCCTACATACAGACATTCTTCCCTGGTTATCTGCATCATCTCCAACAGCCAGCGCACGCCCGCCGGATCTGGTTTTCTTTCAATCCCTTCCTGCTGTCCCTGAATATACTCGAATATGTCTTCTCCGAATATCTCCCGAACCACTTTCACAGTCTGCCGGTGGGGCTTATTGGACAGTACCGCCAGCTTTACTTTCTTTTTCTTCAGCGCTTCTAACATCCCGGTTATTCCTTCGTAGGGTGTTACATGATATGTACAATTGGCGTCAAATATGCGTCCATATATCGCCATACCCTCGTCGAGCCGCTCGCCGCCTGCTTCACCCGCCGCCTGAAGCGACCGTTCCATCAAAACTCTGGCGCCGTTGCCGACAAAACTTCGGCATTCGTCCTCTGAGATATTGGGAAGTCCCATCTCTTTTAAAGTCTCTCCCACAGAATAAGTCAGAGATTCCAAAGTGTCGGTTAAAGTTCCGTCCAGATCAAAGATGCATGCTCTCATAATGTAAATATCCTCCATACTTTAATCATAGTATAGACCTGTAAAAAAAGCAATAGGGATGTGTGCTTTTTATATGAATCCGCCGGGCAGTACAGGCATGCAAATTCACTTCGCGAAGTCCAAACCGCCTGTTGAATCATATTCTCCCGCATCCACTTGCAGTTTCCTTCATGCTATGGAAAAAAGATACGGTTGAAAGCAAGAAGATCCCCCCTGGGGATACCACCTGCTTCCAACCGCTTTGTACTGACAGAGATACAAATTTATGAAAGATACTGGCGCATCACGCGTAAGGCGTTTTTTTCCAGGCGGCTGACTTGTGCCTGGGAAATCTGGATCTGTTCCGCAACTTCCATCTGAGTCTTGCCTTCAAAGAAGCGGAGCTTTATGATATAACGCTCACGTTCACCCAGATGCTCCATGGCGGCTTCTAATGACAAATCTTCTACCCATTTTTCTTCTTTATTCTTGGTGTCGCTGATCTGATCCATCACATAGAGAGCATCTCCGCCGTCGTTGTAGACCGGTTCCTGCAGACTCATCGGCGCCTGGATTGCATCCAGCGCAAAGACAATATCCTCTTTCGAGATTCCAATCTCTTCTGCGATCTCCTGAACAGTTGGTTCTTTTAAATTACGTTTTACATAATTCTCCTTCGCATAGATTGCCTTATATGCGGTATCCCTGAGAGAACGGCTGACCCGGATTGAATTATTATCCCGCATATACCGCCTGATTTCACCTATAATCATAGGTACGGCATAAGTCGAGAATTTCACATCTAATTCTGTATTAAAGTTATTGATTGCCTTGATAAGCCCGATACACCCAATCTGGAACAGATCATCCGGATTCTCATTGCTTCCGCCGAAACGCTTAATCACACTTAATACCAGCCGGAGATTGCCTTTGATATATTCTTCCTTTGCCTCTTCATCCCCCGCCTTAATACGCGCAAATAAAGCTTCCTTCTCTTCTTCTTTCAGAACCGGAAGCTTCGCTGTATTTACTCCGCATATTTCTACTTTTCCCTGTGCCATAACCAGAATCCTCCTGCCAAACAAATATGAATCTTTGTATAGTAAAATGATTCTCATTTGACAGGAGTCGTATTCGTTATTTAAAAAAATAAAAAAAGTTTTAGTCCTTGACAAACAACATCCGCTCTAATCACGATCCCACTTATCCGCCAGATTCTGAATCTGTGTCTCGAACTTCGCCAGTTCTTTATTTGCCAGTCCTTCATTCTTATATACCACCTCAAGCAGCCTCTTTGCCGCTGCAACCACACGCTGGAACGCTTGAACTGCTCGCGTGACAGTCGGTTTCTCTGCCGCTTTCTTTGGAATCTTCACTCCTTCGGTCACTATCTCGTTGGTAAGAAGGTCGATGGTTCCTCCCGAATACGGCGCGAATGCCGGGCATCCGAACTTCTCTTCTACCAGTTCTGCAAAATGATCGGTCACCGTATCCTCGCCATGTACAACGACCACCCTCTCCGGCGTATTCTCGAATCCGGAAAGCCAGTCCAGAAGACCGTTCATATCCGCATGGCCGCTGATTCCCCGCAGCACCTCGATCTTGGCGTTTACCGTGATATTCTCACCGAACAGCTTCACACTCTCTGCTCCTTCGATCAGTTTACGTCCCAATGTTCCGACTGCCTGATATCCCACGAAGCAGATTGTACTCTCCCTGCGCCACAGATTGTGTTTCAGATGATGCCGGATTCGTCCTGCCTCGCACATACCGGACGCTGACAATATTACTTTTGGCTTCTCATCAAAATTAATCATCCGGGATTCATCACTGGTGATCGTTGTCTTAAGTCCCGGGAATAATAACGGGTTGATTCCCCGCTCCACCAGCGCCATCGCCTCTTCATCAAAGCAGGATTTGACATTCTTGTTGAATACGTTCGTCGCCCCGATTGCCAGCGGACTGTCAACATATACTTCAAATCCCGGGAATTCCGGCAGAAGATTCTTAGCCTTGATCTCTCGGATAAAATATAAGATCTCCTGTGTACGCCCTACCGCAAATGACGGAATTACTACATTACCGCCTCTTGCAAAGGTCTCTCTCAGAATTCTTGTAAACTCTCCCACATAATCTGGAAGATCCGTCCCATGTGTCCGGTCTCCATATGTAGATTCAATGACGATATAATCTGCTTCTTTTACTTTCTGCGGCGCCTTGATGATTGGCTGGTTGGCATTCCCCACATCTCCGGAGAACACGATCTTCTTCGTCACTCCGTCCTCTGTCACCCACACCTCGATACTTGCCGAGCCAAGCAGATGTCCCATATCATGGAACTGCACATCAATACCCTCACATAGGGTAATCCTCTGCTCATAATCACAAGGTGCGAGCAGTTTGATCGCGGCATCGGCATCTGCCATGGTGTACAGCGGTTCAAATTCTTCTTCTCCGCTTCTTCTGCCCTTACGGTTCCGCCACTCTGCCTCAAATTCCTGAATGTGGGCGCTGTCACGAAGCATGATATTACACAGGTCCGAGGTGGCAAATGTCGTGACGATCTCTCCCTGGAATCCGTGTTTGCAAAGTAATGGAATCTTACCAGAATGATCGATATGTGCATGAGTCAGCAAAATAAAATCAATCTGATTGGCAGGAACAGGAATCTCCTGATTCTCATACAAGTCAGGGCCCTGCTCCATACCGCAGTCTATCAGAATATTCTTTCCACATGCATTCAGATAATGACAACTTCCGGTTACTTCATGGGCCGCTCCAATAAAACTCAGTCTCATACGTTCAACCCCTTTTTGTTTTATTATATCACTTCCCGGCAATATTTACTATGAATACTTTGCTATATTTCTCCAATATTCTGATTTTTTTATATAATATTACTTTTTAACAGAATTACAACAATATTTTACGAATACTTCACCATCTCTCTCTTTAATCTCTGCATAATCTTCTTTTCCAGCCTCGATATGTAAGACTGCGAGATTCCCAGCATATCCGCCACCTCTTTTTGGGTCCGTTCTTCTCCGTCCGGCATTCCAAGCCCGAACCGCATCTGGATAATTGTGCGCTCTCTCCCTGAGAGACGATTCAGAGCCTTAAGTAAAATCTTTCTTTCAACCTCATTTTCCAAATCTCTATAAATAGTATCTTCATCTGTTCCAAGGATATCCGACAAAAGAAGCTCATTTCCGTCCCAATCCACATTAAGCGGCTCGTCAATCGATACTTCCATCTTCGTCTTATTATTTCTCCGAAGATACATCAAAATCTCATTTTCAATACAGCGAGAAGCATAGGTTGCCAGTTTGATATTCTTCTCAGGATTAAATGTATTAATTGCCTTTATCAATCCAATGGTTCCAATGGAAATCAAATCTTCAACACCGACGCCTGTATTGTCGAACTTTTTTGCTATGTATACCACCAGCCGCAGATTATGCTCAATCAGTATCTTTCTCGCCTGTTCATCATCTTCTGAACCCAGGTCGTTGATCGCAGCTGTCTCTTCTCTTGTATCCAGTGGGGCCGGCAGGATATCCGAGCCCCCGATATAATGAACATCCCGTTTATCTGGGAAAAATAATGTCCGAAGATCCGGAACTACTTTTAACTTAAATTGATGTGGTACGGTCACTCTTATTACCATAATCTACTCCTCCTATTAAGACATCAGGATTTAAAATCATCTCATAACGGTCAGCCGTCATTTCCTCCTCACAGATGGCCGCCAGCGGTCTTTCAATCCATTCCTTTTCTTTTCTGCATACATACATCCCATCCAGCGTGATCAATGGCATTACACCTTCCGCTTTTCCGATAGAGTGATATGGAATATAACGTATTCCTGTTATGTCATCTTCTCCCCATAGTTCTTTTACTACTCTTTTATCAATAATACTGACTGGTTTCCCCGTAACCGTATCTCTCAACGTGTTGCCTGTATCAATCAACGCCTGCACTTCGCAACTTTTCCCGTCTTTTTGGAGAATTACCTGGCAACGGTATTCACTCTGTCTTGCCAGGTAAATAATCAGATTCCAGATACCAGACACCATATAATAACTTACTAACGCCATCACGAAGAAAGCACTTCCAATACGTACATACTGCCCGAAGAACTGGAATACCCCTCCCATCAGAAAACTACTGATATAGAGCAGGATCAAAGCCTTTCCAAGCTCCTTTCCTCCTTTGGTTCCAAGCCCTGTTTTTATCATCACGCTATTAGTAAAGCCATGGAACAGTATGAATTTCACAGATGTATATGGAACCGGTAAGGCTACGATTATACAAGTAAGAAATGCTCCAAGCATTGCTCCAAGGAAGATACGTCTTAAGGATCCTGAACACTTAAGCATTTTGCGTATCATTACAAGAAGGAAATAATCCATCGTAACATTTACCAGAAAAAATACATCCATGTACAATTCATAATACACGCTTCACCTTCTTTCCTCTTCTACGATAAGTGACACAAAATCGATTTAGTACTTAAGCAAGATTAATTATACGAGCCGGTTCAAAAAGATTTTGTCATTTGGTGGGATGAATCACAATTTTCGTTCGACAGTCCATAACGACCACAAGATATAGTTTTATGTAAAATGGATTTGTGGGGATTGAAGAAATCGAGATACAAGACTTTGTATCTTTTTTTGACATAAAAGAAAGAATTATAAGAGAATAGAAAGGAAAATGCTGAAATAAAATGTCGTATTTCCCCGAAAAAAGAAACTTCCTGTAGATTGAAGTTAGGGATATTTTCGCCCGTGCATTAAAATGTGTTACCAGCCATGCAGACGAAAACAAGTCTATAGTTTATTGCTTATATAATTAACTACAAAAAGACCCGGACACCCGCAGAGTGTCCGAATCTATATTATCTCTTTACTATTTCAGTAAACATGAATATATCTTATATGTTTTATTTCTTAAAGAAATCCGGTATCTTAATGGATTGCTCTTTTACTTTGCTGGTTGGAGTTCTTGGGGTGTCCAGAGTCGGAGCTGTTCCGCCTACCGGACGTCTTGGCATTGCTGATGCTGCGCTGCCCTTTGGCGCTGCCATTCCAAAATCCAATCTCGGTGAAACCGGAGCGCCTGACTGCATGCCTCTGTCATAGCCAACTCCCTGCATAGCACCTCCATGAGCCATACCTGGATTCCTTGGTGTCTCAAGTCTTGATTTCAACTTAGATGCACTGCCGCCTACATTATGAAGCCCTGTTGCTATAACAGTAATTGTTGCTTCATCTGCTCTGGCATCATCATACATCGCGCCAAAGATAATGTTCGCATCTTCTCCTGCAAGATCCTGTACATACTCTGCCGCATCAGAAGCATCCATAAGAGTGATATCACCAGATACATTGATAATAACATGAGATGCCCCGGCAATCGTTGTCTCAAGCAACGGACTGGAAACAGCCTGCTTTACAGCTTCTAACGCCTTATCATCACCACGGCCCTGTCCAATACCAATATGTGCAATACCTTTATCAGTCATAACTGTCTGGACGTCAGCAAAGTCAAGATTAATCAATGCAGGTACGTTAATCAGGTCGGTAATACCCTGAATACCTTGCTGCAATACTTCATCTGCCTTCTTAAGCGCTTCTGGCATCGTTGTGCGTCTGTCTACTACTTCCAACAATTTATCATTTGGAATTACGATTAATGTATCTACACTTTCTTTCAGCTTTTCAATTCCTGCCAGCGCATTGTTCATCCGGGTCTTAGACTCGAAACGGAAAGGTTTTGTTACGACACCAACAGTCAATGCTCCTTGTTCTTTTGCAATCTTCGCAACAACCGGGGTCGCGCCAGTACCCGTACCGCCTCCCATACCACAGGTAACGAATACCATATCCGCTCCCTTAAGTGCGGCAGATACTTCTTCCGCGCTTTCTTCCGCAGCTTTCTCTCCAATCTCCGGTCTGGCTCCCGCTCCAAGACCTTTTGTAATCTTATCACCAATCTGCATAAGTGTCGGTGCTTTACATAATTGAAGTGCCTGCTTATCTGTATTAATAGCAATAAACTCAACACCGGCAATCTGTTCATCAATCATACGGTTCACGGCATTATTACCGCCGCCACCGACTCCGACAACAATTATCTTTGCCGCCGCTTCTGATTCATTCGTTTTAATTTCTAGCAAGGGTTTCTCCTCCTTTGTTATCCTTATTATATATTATACATCCCATATATAAAGCAAATGAAATGTGCTTTTTGCCATATATACTATATAATAAAGACTTTTGTACAAAATAGCAATAGAATTTCTTTATTTTTCTTATTTTTCTTTCACAGTTCAGCCATCGCCAGTATGACAGGCGAATCATGCTTGCATGAATGAGCATGTCATACTGGTGATGAGCAGAACGCCTGTTTATGAGCAAAAATAGCTGCGCAGCAGCAGTGACGCACCGTAGGCGCGTTTTGCGAATGGCGTGGGCTGAACTATAACTCTCCCCATCAGCTAATAAGCGACGGGATCCTCCGGAACATCGGGCGCAGAGTCCGCCGGGGGAACCGCCTCCTCAAATGTAACAGTCCCTTTCATTCCCGAGTAATTCTCCAAATGCAGAATCCCCTCTCTGTCGCCTAACTTTTCCAGAATAGGAGCAATCTGCGCAATTTGTTCCGCTGACACCGTTTTACCTAAGGATACCCTGACCTTTCCTATATCCAGACAGATAGTATCTCCTTCACAGACAATTTTTGCTGTAGACAACTTATATTTTGTCACCTCTTTTGAAGTCTCAAGAATCTGTTCAAAGATTCTTGTATCATCGCTTTTTAATTGCTGGTATAATTTGATCTCTCCTACATCAATCCCATCAATATAAGGCAATCCTTCTATCAATGCAGGCGATTCATATACAACAAGCCCCTCTTTATCAAAGTAAGCATAGTTTCCCCCATTTTGTATGTACCCGATAATCGGCTTCTCTTCGACAATCACTTTCAGGCTCCATGGATTCTCCATACGGATTTTTATACGTTCCAGGCAAGGCAGTACTTCTCCTCTTCCAAGAGCATATTTTCCTAAAATATACAACGAATTAATCGAATACTTGTCACTCTGTACCGACTCTACAATCTCCTGTTCCGTCGTGTACTCATTACCGCTGAC
Source organism: uncultured Dorea sp. (assembly GCA_947647815.1). Taxonomy (GTDB): domain Bacteria; phylum Bacillota; class Clostridia; order Lachnospirales; family Lachnospiraceae; genus Sporofaciens. The sequence continues at coordinate 14,548 of CANSLW010000017.1, forward strand.
TTTAATCTTCTGTACATAGAACAATAAAAGAACCGCAACTATAATGATTATAAATCCCAATAATAACACAAAAAATGCGTAGACTTTGTGAGACTTCTTTCTCCGTCTTTTCTTTTTCTTTCCCCTTTCCTTTTCCTGATATTCTCTGTTCCCCATATCCTGCTCCCTGATTCTTTTTCTTATCCTACGGTTATCTACTCACAGCCACCCTGCCTTTATGTGCAAAATCAGCAGGCAAAAAGTAACCTTTTTCTCTATTTTACCAAAGATGATATACTAAGCACAAGTCCCATTTCCACAAGAAGAAATACTACTGAAGTCCCGCCGTAACTGATAAAAGGCAGTGTGATTCCGGTATTCGGGATTGTGTTAGTAACTACCGCGATATTTAGAATCACCTGAATCATCATATGTCCCATAGCACCTGTTGCGATAAGTGCTCCAAACAAATCACTTGCATGTGTTGCGATTACGAAGAAACGCCAAATCAGAACCAAAAACAAGATTAATACAAAGCCCGCGCCAAACAATCCCAATTCTTCACATATAATAGAAAAAATCATGTCATTCTGTGCTTCCGGAACAAATCCCAGCTTCTGGATACTCTGCCCCAGCCCCCTGCCAAACAGTCCGCCGGACCCTATTGCATATAACCCTTGCAAAGTCTGGTATCCCTTCTCATAAGCCTCGGGATTTCTCCAGATAGCAAGCCGTTCCAGGCGATAGCTCTCAAGTGCCAGAAAGATTGCCATGAATCCTACTCCCAGGATTCCCATGAATACAAACTGACCATACTTAGGACTGGCAACGAAGACTAGGATTACACCAATTCCCAGAATAATGATTGCTGTGCTTAAGTTACTTGCACCCACTAAACCCACTATTGGGAGAATCATTACCATAATTTTCAACATTGTGCGCATATTTCCCATATCTTTCGAATTCTTCGTCACCATATGTGCCAGAAAAATGATAACCGCCACTTTCGCAAATTCTGACGGCTGAAAAGAAAAAGGCCCTAAAGACAGCCATCTTTTGGACCCATTGATCTCATCACCGATAAACAGAACTGCCACTGACAAGATTAACGCCATCAGATATCCCAACACAGCCACATGACGCCAGATATGATAGTCCATATTGGAAACCACATACAATGCGGCAATTCCAAGAGATGTCGCGAACACCTGTTTCTTCAGATAATAAAATGAATCATGGAACTTTACTTCACCATTATATGCACTTGTACTATATAGGATTACCAGTCCCATAATCACCAGCAAAGTCAGCGCGGCAAGAAGTGTATAATCATGCCTTCTGTTATTAGACTGAGTCAATATATGCCACTCCTTATAAGGAATTTACAATCTCTTTAAACTTCTCTCCACGTACCTCATAACTCGGAAACATATCCCAGCTTGCACATGCCGGGGATAACAGAACTGCTTCTCCCGGTTTTGCAGTCTTTGCTGCCTCAAGCACTGCTTCTTCAAATGTATCTGCAAATACAAAATCATAAAACCCACAGGCTTTTGCATCTTTTGCAATCTTCTCTTTTGTCTCTCCAAGAAGAATTAGTTTCTTTACCTTTCCGTCAAAACTATTGATCCACTCCGTATAAACAGAGTCCTTATCATATCCTCCGCCAATCAGGACCGTAGGACGGTTCATCGCCTGGATTCCCTTGATTGCGGCATCCGGATTTGTTCCTTTGGAATCATTATAATAAACGACTCCGCCCTTCTCTGCCACGTACTCAATCCGGTGTTCTACACCTTTAAACGCTTTTACACTTTCCCGGACTATTTCAGCAGGCACGCCATACACCAGTGCCATTGCTGCCGCTGCCATCACATTTTCATAATTGTGAATCCCCAGCAAGTTCAATTCCTTAATATTACAGATCTCTATCGGCTCCTGATTCTGATAAATAATATTACCGTCTTTCAGATAGATCCCTTTCTCTAGTTTACGCTGGCTGCTGAAATATAGAACCTGTGCATTGATATTTTCACCAAATTCTTTCGTAAGCCTGTCTTCATAATTCAGGATACAGTAGTCTTCCCCAGTCTGATTCTTCGCAATATTTTTCTTCGCATTCACATAAGCTTCCATCGTATGATGCCGATTCAGATGATCCGGCGTAAAATTCAGTATTGCACTTACCTTTGGACGGAAATCCAGAATCGTCTCCAACTGAAAACTGCTCATCTCCGCAACCGTAACCGTATCATCATCCATCATGGCTGCTGCTGTTGTGTATGGATTGCCGATATTCCCGACAACAAATACCTTTTCCTGATAATTTCTCATAATCTCACCAAGAAGTGCTGTAGTAGTAGTCTTTCCATTTGTACCTGTAATTGCCAGTACATCGCCTTTTCCAGACTCGTATGCCAGTTCTACCTCTCCTGTAATCAGGATGCCTTTATCTCTCATCTGATTTACAATCGGAAGGTCCGTTGGAACTCCGGGGCTTAATATCACAATATCCAATGTGTCTGGCAAATCCTCCGGAAATGTCCCTATAACGATCTGAGCCTTACTGTCCTTTCCTAATTTTTCACGCAGCTCTTCCTCTTTCAGCTTCTCGTTGCCGTCATAAAGCACTACCTCGGCACCCTGCTTCTCTAACAATCCTGCTGCTCCGATTCCACTGATTCCCGAGCCAAACACCAGAACCTTCTTCTTTTTTACTTCCATTCTTGTCACTTCCTCCTACATGGCCATCAGTGCAATCAGACATAAGATTGCCGTAATAATAGAGAATACTGCTACCACTCTCGTCTCTGACCATCCGCATAATTCAAAATGATGATGTATCGGCGCCATCTTAAAGATACGCTTGCCGCCTGTCTTTTTAAAATATGTTACCTGTATCATTACAGACAATACTTCTACCAGATAAATCATTCCCACAACGATAATAAATATCGGCATCTGGAGCATATATGCTGTAGATGCCACGAACCCGCCCAAAGCAAGAGAACCCGTATCCCCCATAAATACACTTGCCGGGTATACATTAAAAAGGAGAAATCCAAGCAATGCGCCCACTACTGCGCAGGTAACCGGTTCAATACCACTCTTGGTCCCAATCGCAACTACCGTGAAGAATGTTGCCACCAACACAGTCACACTTGACGCAAGGCCATCCAGCCCGTCTGTAAAATTCACTCCATTGACTGTTCCAATTACTGCAAAAAACATGACGGGAATCGCAAGCCACCCTATGTTCCAGTATTTCCCCCCTGTAAATGGAATCAACATTGCCAGAGATACATCCGTAAACTTCACCATGTAAAAAGCAAATATCGCTGTCACTACAATCTGCAGAGCCATCTTCTGCTTTGGATACAGTCCGTCAGACCTTCTCATGACCACCTTAAGGTAGTCATCCAGAAAACCAATCAATCCAAATCCCAGCGTCACAAACAGGATAGGAATAACCTTAGGATAATCTTTGATATAGAATACTGACGTAACCACTACACTGATAAGGATAATCACTCCTCCCATCGTCGGTGTTCCCGCCTTTTTCAGATGTGATTTCACACCATCCTCTCTCTCAGTCTGCCCCATCTTTAATTTTCTAAGTACCGGAATAATCAAAGGTCCCATAACCACGCTTAATGCAAATGCAATCAATACCGGTACAAATACTTTATAATCCATACATCCACCTCTTTGCTTCTTTCGTTAATTAGTATTTTCCCAACTTAAGTATTTTCCTGAAAATAAATTTCAAACATATTTTAGTATACTTCATTTCCTACTCTTTTTCAATGCCAAGATAGGGCAATATGCTTTCAAATATATTTCTCACTACAGGCGCCGCAATCGTACCTCCATAATACACTCCCTGGGGATTGTAGATTACACACATGCCCAGAATCTGCGGATCATCCGCCGGCGCAAAACCGATAAAAGAAGAGATATATTTATTCGCGCTCCGCGGGAGGGTCTGAGATGTTGCCGTCTTGCCGCCTATCTGATACCCTTCTATGTATGCATTTTTCCCAGAACCTTCTGATACTACGCTTTCAAGCAGCATCCGCATCGTGGCAGATGTTTCTTTCGATACAATATTCTTCTTTTCTTCATATTGGAACTTTTCCACTTCATTTCCGTCTGTATCAAGGACTCTGACGCCAAAATGAGGCGTCACCCGCCTTCCTCCATTCACAAGAGAGCTGACCGTAGTTGCCATCTGCATCGGTGTCACCTGAAAAGACTGTCCAAAACTCATGGTTGCCAGTTCCACCATGCCTACATTATCTTTCTTATGCATGATTGTACCTGCTTCCCCGGGCAGATCTACTCCAGTCATATCCATCAATCCAAACTGACGGAAATATTTGTAGAAATTGTCCACTCCCAGCCTGAGCCCTATGTCAATGAATACCGGATTACATGAATTCTGGATTCCCTGGACGAATGTCTCTCCACCATGTCCTCCCACTTTATGACAGCGGATCTTCCGGTCCTCTACCACCCGGTACCCAGGGCAGCTGAACTGGTCTTCCAACTTTACAACTCCTTCTTCCAGGCACGCAGACGCTGTAATAATCTTGAATGTAGAACCTGGTTCATATGTATCATTGATGCATCCGTTGCGCCACATCTGATTCAGTGCATCCTGCCGCTTTTCATCAGATAATCCGGCGCCCTCTTCTTCACTATTCAAAGTGAAGGGATCATTCAGATTGAATTCAGGCACATTGACCATGGCAAGAATCTCTCCATTCTGCGGATTCATCAGAAGAATTCCAACTTTATCTGCCTGCTTTTCTTCCATCACCTTTTCTGCCATCTGCTGTGCGTACATCTGAACATTGTAGTCCAGACTAATCTGAAGTGTGCTGCCAGCTGCCGGCTCTACCCTGCCTTCTGCCACACCATCCAACTCAACCCCTCTGGCATCTGTTGTTGTCAGTATCGTGCCGTTCATTCCCTTCAAATATTCTTCGTACTTTACCTCCAAGCCAATTATCCCCTGGTTATCCCCTCCGGTAAATCCCAAAACCTTTGATGCCAGTTCATTGTGCGGGTAATATCTCTTAAAATCCTCATCTACTTTCACACCGTCCAGTTCCATGTTCCGAATCGTATCTCCGGTTGCCTTGTCTACATTTGTCTTAACACGTTCCATGGAGGAGACCTTCTCCACACGCCGGCGTACACTGTCTTCGTCCATTTCAAGCGCTTCTGCTAATGCCTTTATTACTTTTTCAGGCTCTTTAATCTGGCTGTGAATCACGGATATCGTACATACTGTCTTATTGGTTGCCAGTACCTCTCCCTTTGCATCCAGAATCTCTCCCCGCGCCGCCTTAATTTCCCGTTCCCGTTCATGAAGGTCTTCAGCCTTCTTTTGATAATATTCTGCATCAAATATCATCAGATATACCAGTCTTCCTACCAACGCCAGGATAATTACTGCCGCACAGATGAATACAACAAGGATCTTTTTCTTATTATATGTCTTATTCTTCATATTATAAAAACCTCGCAAAAGCTTTTTCTATAATTTATTATAGCTCTTGCGAGGTTATGAATCCTATGCTGCAGATTCTTTTAATCAACATTATTTCCTTCCACAGCAGCTTTCTTCACGCCAAGATATGGAAATATCTCTGTCATGATATCCGCTGAGAGCTGCATTGCATAAGAACTGGATGCCTGCTCCGCCACATTAGGCTCATCGATTACCACATATACCAGCACTTCAGGATTCTCCTGCGGAGCATATCCGATAAATGATACCAGATATTTCCCATTTCCACGTGGCTGCTTCTCTGCCGTACCAGTCTTTCCCCCGACATCATAGCCTTCAACTGCTGCTTTTGCACCGGTTCCTTCCTGTACAACTCCAAGCATATAGTCTTTGACTATATCACTGGTTTCCTTTGAAATTGTTTTTTTCTGTAATATCGGATTCTTATTCTCTATTAGATTACCGTTCTCATCCCATATCTGTCTTACCACATGCGGCTTGTAATAATCACCGCCATTAATCAATGCACAAAATGACGCTGCAAGCTGAGTCATCGTCACATTAAAATTCTGTCCGAATGCATTGGTTGCCAGGCTGGCTGCATCCATATTCTCAGCCTCATACAAAAGCCCTAGTGCTTCGCCTGGCAGATCAATCCCCGTATACTCTCCAAATCCAAAGAGCTTCTGATATCTACAGAATTCTTCTCTTCCTATGGATTGGCCAATCTGCATCAATGCAACATTGCAGGAATTCTCCAACGACCGCTTCAAAGACTGTGGACCATGTCCATCACGGTTGCTGCAATGGATATCATGATCGCCAATATGGAGCATTCCTCCACAGGTATAACCTTCGTCTCCGGTCAGCACGCCTGTCTCCAAACCTGCCGCTATGGTAAAAGGCTTGAATGTAGATCCTGGCTCATAAAACTCACTGACACAGAAATTATTCCACAGCTGGTTATATTTCTCTATCTTTTCCTCATCTGTCATAGCCTCAAGCTCTTCCTCTGAATAATACTTCGTCAAATCTCTTGGCTTGTTCAAGTCATAATTTGGATAGGATGCTTCTGCAAGGATTTCTCCGTTCTGTGGATTCATCACGACCACCGCCGTAGTTTTACTGCCTTCCCCTGTAATAAATCCATTCTTATATGTATCATTAAAAGCAAGAATATGTTTTTCAACGATACTCTGCACCTGGAGATCAATGGTTGATACAACAGTATTTCCATTGTCCGGTTCTTTTACCGTCCGTTCAAAGGTAGAATCTTCATCCAGGTAACCATATTCTCTTCCATCTGTTCCATTCAGGATTGAATTATAGGCAGCCTCAATACCATTACTTCCCATATTCCCATTAACCGTGAAACCTATGACATCACTGGCTAATGTATTATAAGGATATCTCCTGATATAATCATCTTCCAGCCAGATTCCCCTGACATCCGGATAATTCTCCTCATCCGCATCAATTGCTTCAAATCTCTGCGCCGTTTCATAATCTATGCCTTTTAACAAAATACTATATCTGCTGGAAGGATTTTCATCAACTAAAGTTCTGACTTCCTGCTCATCAATCCCGAAGCATTCCTTCAGTACGGCTATTGTAGGCTCGATATAATCCTTGTCACTGCACATTGCCTTGACATCCAGGATTACATTATATACCCGCTCGCTGGTTGCAATCTTTGTTCCGTTGCGGTCCACGATATCCCCTCTTTTAAATGGGATAGTCCTGCTGTTGTACTGCTGCTGGTCTAAAACCACCTTCGTATAACTGGAACCGTTAGAGGCATTGATATACGTTATTCTTCCCACTAAGATAACAAAAGCTAGTATAATCGCTACAAACAGCAATACTAGCTTTTTCTGCATGAATGTTGTAAATTTTCTCTGAAAATTATTCTTTGTATGTTTTGCCATAATACACCTGTTAATTATTCTTTTCTGATTGGGCAAGCACCCCGTCTTCTGGGATTTCTTCATACTGTTTCACATAGTCTGTCGCAGGATCTTCGTATGTAACAATCTGATCTGGCGAAGCATATACCATTCCAAGTTCATTCTGCGCCCGATCCCTGATCTCATCCAGATTCACAGAATCCATAACAGCATTATATTTTGTATTATTCTCTTCACGCAGGTCCGCCAACTCCTCCTGCATCGCCGTAATATGCTTCGAACGGCTAGTGATACGTGACTGCAGCTCTACATAATTCACACATACTACCAATGCCATGATTGCCGCCACAGACAGAAATATCACATATGCGGAGTTTATATTAAGCGCCTGTTTTCTGTTCTTACGAACCTGCCGGCTTACTTTCTTTGGTCTCTCGGGTGATTTTTCATGGTATCCCGGTGTATATTCCGGTTTTGTCACGACATTACCATGTACATATGCCTGTGTTTCCGAAATATTCCTTTTTCTTCCGTACGCTTGTCCTGTTCCTGAATAACTGCGTCTTGCTGCCATGTATGTCACCCCTTTCCTGAATTTCTTTTATCCTGCCTTACTGCCCTCTTTCAAAAATCCGAAGCTTTGCACTCTTCGACCTGCTGTTAGCTTTCATCTCCTCTTCACTTGGCAGAATTGGCTTTCTTGTAACAATACTCCCCTTTGAAACTTTCCCGCATACACATACCGGAAAATCCGATGGACAGGTGCAAGGGTTCTCATTTTTCTTAAATGCGCTCTTTACAATCCTGTCCTCCAGTGAGTGGAATGTAATAATACACAGCCTTCCTCCTGGATTCAATAACTCAATCATATCGTCCAATGAATCTCTTAAGACTTCCAGTTCCCGATTTAGTTCAATACGAATCGCCTGAAATGTTCTCTTTGCCGGGTGACCGGACTTCTTCTGATACTTCATTGGTATGGCCCCTCTGATAACTTCCGTCAGCCGGCCGGTTGTCTCGATCGGTCTCTTCCCGCGTTCGATTACGATATGTTTGGCAATGTTCTTAGCAAACTTATCCTCCCCGTAATCCCTGATCACACGATAAAGATCCATCTCACTGTAATCATTGACAATATCTCTGGCGGTTATCTTCTGTCGGGTGTCCATCCGCATATCCAGCGGAGCATCTTCCCGATAAGAAAATCCTCTCTCCGCCGTATCCAACTGGTAAGATGATACGCCCAGATCAAGAATAATGCCGTCTACTTTGTCAATTCCAATTTCATGGAGCCTCGACTTCATATCACGATAGTTGCTCCTGACTATCGTAACCTTCTCCCCGAAGTCTTTAAGCCGGATACCTGCCGCCTCAATGGCTGCCGCATCCTGGTCTATTCCTACAATACTCCCCTTGTCTCCTAACCGTCTGCATACTTCGTAACTATGGCCGCCTCCACCGAGCGTACCATCTACGTATATGCCATCTGGCTTGATGTGTAATCCGTCAATCGTTTCATTCAGCAATACTGACTTGTGTTCGAATCCCATATCTTCTCCCTCCGGTGTGATGACACACTAGATACTGAACCCGCTTGATTCCATATCGGATGCAATATCCTCAATGTTCTCTTCCACTTCAGCATTCTTCTCTTCCCATCTTGCCTTGTCCCAGATCTCGGCACGCTTCCCCATACCGATGAATACGACTTCTTTATCCAGATGTGCGAATTCTCTGAGAGTAGAAGGAATCAATGTCCTTCCTTGTTTGTCAAGGTCACCGTCTGTTGCGCTTCCCTGAAAAAAGTAAGCAAGAGCACGGGCTTTTTTGTCAGTAGTAGTTGGCAGGGCGTTCAGTTTCTCTTCGAAGATGTTCCACTCGTTTTCAGGATATACATAAAGACAGTTCTCCATCCCTTTTGTTATGACGAAATGCTCCCCTAAATCGTCACGAAACTTTGCAGGTATAATCAATCTGCCTTTTGCATCAATATTATGACTATACTCCCCCTTCAACATTTAGAACTCACCTTCCCCCAAGCGGCTCCACTTTCTTACCACTTCGTTCCACTTTTCACCACTTTCTACCACTTGTCATCATTGTAAACTACTTTTTTGATGATTTCAAGTCCTTTTTCACATTTTGGGATTTTGCACAAAAGATAAATGCAAACAACTTGCCGCCGGCAACCTGTTTGCATACGATGGCATCAAAAAAGAAGCAGGCTGTATTCCTGCTTCTTACATATATACATGCAATGATTTTCAATTGTCACAGATACTTATTCTGCAGATTCGTTCAATTCTGCAAGTTCAGATTGCAGACTGGCCAGCGCCGCATAATCAATCTGTGCTTCTTCCTGTGGTTTCTTTGATTCATAAGTTCCATATGCAGAATATCCAACCCAGCCAATTAAGGCAAGCCCTACTACACACACTGCGCACTTATGAAGGGCATTCTGAAGTTTCTCTTTCTTTACATTCTGCTTACGGTTCGCCTTTTCCTTTTTATATCTGTCAACTTTCTCCTGACTCATCTTCTATAACTCCTTCTTTAAATATAGTGTAGAATCCTCAAATCCGCCTTCTATGTAAAAGAATACATAAATCCTGTACGCTCTATACACTGAAGACACCTCATGCAAAAACATTCTACCACAATTCACGGAATTATACAACTACAATTACACCGCCATCTGCTGCATACATGCTGCTGATGCCCGCTGTATCCAAAATAATACTATCTTTAAATTCTGCTTTTGTCATCAGAGTATCCCGCACAAACTCTGCTCTCTCCCTGCAATTACAATGCGAAATCGCCAGAATCTTTTCCTTAGAATCCTTCAAGTCCTTTACCACTTCATCCGTAAGCTTCGCCAATGCCTTCTTGATTCCCCGCGCCTGACCAAGCTGCTGGATATTGCCTTCCGGCGTTGCACCCATAACCGGCTTAATATTTAACGCAGTCGCCATAACTGCTTTCATTCCTTTAAGCCTTCCGTTCTTTCTTAAAGTATCCAGTGTCTCCAGTACAAAATATGTGTTCTGTCCTTTGATGTACTCCTCCACAGTCTCCACGACCTGTTCAAACTCCATCCCCTTCGACTCACACTCCACAACTTTCATTGCAATCAGAGTCTCACCAACTGATGCAGAGCATGAATTAAAAACATGAATCTTCTTATCGCCATATTCTTCATGATACAAGTTCTTCCCGAGAACTGCACTATTATAAGAACCGCTTAGCTCCGCTGACAATGTCACTGCATATACATGATCAGCATCGCAATGATATCCTTCCATATAACGTTCCGGAGACGGGCAGGAGGACTTCGGCGATTCCGGCGATGCCGCTACCAATCTCAAAAATTCTGCCTGATCAAACGTCTCATCATCTATAATATGATGTCCCTGAACATCAATCTCTAATGAAGCGGTCTCAAAACATTCCGACGCTTTCATCTCGTCTGTCAATTCTCCACAGCTGTCTACGATAATCTTAAAACTCATATCCATCCTCCCGGCATGCCAACATCTACACCATCAAAGCATGTCATTTATTTCTATACTATGTAGTTTTCAATACTACATAAATAATCATATCATATTTATGCCGGAAAGAAAAGCCTTTTATTCACTGATTTTAATTCTTCCAGATACGCCCAATGCAATTCCCATTTCCGCCATCAAAAACAGACTGGCAGTTCCTCCATAACTGATAAAAGGCAGAGTAATTCCCGTCGTTGGAATCAGATTAATTACAACAGCCACATTTAACACAACCTGAAGCGCCACATGAGCAAATATACCTGTCGTTATCAGAGATCCATACATATCCGGCGCATTCTGTGCAATAAATACCAACCGATACAAAAGAAGCCCGAAGAGAACAAGCACCATAATCACTCCGAATACGCCTAATTCTTCACATACAATTGACAGGATCATATCGTTCTGCACCTCCGGAATCACCATCTTCTGAGCGCTGTTCCCCAGCCCTTTGCCAAAGAACCCTCCTGAGCCCACCGCATATAATCCTTGCATAACCTGGAATCCGCCATCTGATGTATATTCTTCTGGATTCAGCCAAACTAAGATACGGCGCAGCCGGAAATTCTCACTGGTATCAAGCACCTCCCCTAAGATCTTCACCCCTGCCAGAATAACAACCGCGCCAGCCACAACAATAACCACAAATGGTTTCGTCTTAGGATGAACCACGAATATCATTATGCAAGTAATACCCATCACAATTATCGCGGTACTTAGATTTTCCGTCAGAAACAGAATACAGCCTGCTGCAATAAATCCCCACAATAGCACTTTACGGATTCCTGCCCACGTCTTAATCTCCTTTCCAAGATTACAGATTAGTACAGGAATGAAAAGTATCACCGCAATCTTGGCAATCTCTGACGGCTGAAGCTGCTGATTAAATGGCAGCCTGATCCATCTTCTGGCTCCTTTAACTTCTATTCCAAGAGGCGTCTGTACCAAAGCCATCATAATTATAGAAAAAAAGTAAAACACCCTCGCCCATTTAATATAAATATGATAATCAATCTTAGAAATGATATACATTCCAACGAAGCCTGCGATATAGAAGAAAATCTGCCTTTTAAAATAGTACATGCTGTCCTCATGTGACACTAGCGCACTGTATGCACTGGTACTGTACAGCATCACCAGGCCAAAACAAATCAATGAAATCAACACCGTAAGAAGATTATAATCAAAAAAACGAACCATACGCTCCCTTCTGATATCTGCTTTCTGTGGATTCCCTGTTCTGGTGTTCATATCTCTTTTTTTCCTGACTCTTGCCGGCCTTGATCCCGGTTTTCTCATTTCTGCATTTCTCGCCATGATATCTACACTCCCATCGTATCTATTATACTCAGATGACATATGAAAAACAACTATTAAATAGAATGAAAGCACGCACCATTTCCCAAAATCCCCATACTATGTTATTGCAAACGTTCTATGGAAGGAGTCACACATATGCCGAATTATCGTTATCATACACCCGACTATATGCATCGAAGCGGCTGCGGCAGGCCGGCTTCGGCACCCCAGCCGTCTGCGCCGTGCAGTCAGCCGTCCGCGTCGTGCAGTCAGCCGTCCATGCCGTGCAGTCAGCCGGCCGTACCGTGCGCCCAGCCAGCCGCGCCGTGTGCCCGGCCGGCCGATATGCCTGTATGCTGCGACGGAAAATATGACGAACTAAGCGGTATGCCGCTTGCCATGGCTTACGTACCGTGGCAGGAATGGCAGAATATCTACGAAGCAGAAAAAGGCTTTCACTGCGGAACCATTTTCGAGGAATTAAATATGCCGTTTAACGGGATCAGGATGGGAGGCTGCTGTAAATGACAGAGAATAAACCAAGCCGTCAGGAATTATTGGAATGGATCAATGTAGTCAGCTTCGCAGTGGATGACGTCAAGCTGTTTTTGGATACG